>CAWVLE010000155.1:0-9960 GCA_963929805.1 uncultured Eubacteriales bacterium
TTACCGTCACGCCGCCCCGGCTTATCTTTTTAACCACGGTAATGCCGCGCCCGACCGGGGTGACGCCCGCCTGGCGCAGGTATTTTACGGTGTCGGACGCGCCCTGGGCGTAAAAGTCATAGCTGTGGTTGTTATCCACGGCGGCCAACTCCACCCCGCCCTTTTTCAGGATCTGGGCGTAGGCGGGCTGGCCGCGGAACACATACGTCTTGGAAGAGGGATAATTGGTGGCTCGGGTAAGCGTGCCCTCCAGGTTGACAATGGTCAAATCGTCATTTTGGAACACGGGCGACAGGTTCCTCAAAAAGGCCGAGTAATCGCCCAGGGCGCTCGCGATCTTCTGGAAGCGGCGCTCGCTGGAAGTGGACTCGTTTTTCTTCTTGCGCGGGTCGCCGCCCAGCGTCATATCGCCCGCGGCGCTGATGGTCACCGTGCCCACGATATCGGCCGAGCGCACGGTGATGGATACCGTGTCCGAAACCCGGCCGCCGTCGCCGGTTACGCGCACCACCGCCGTGCCCGAGCTTAGCGCGTTTACCAGGCCGTTTTCATCCACGCTCACCACCGCAGGGTTGGAGCTTACCCACGTAAGCGCGCGGTCGGTGACGTTGGAAGGCTTAAGCGTGGCGTTTAGCTGTTCGCTCGCGTTCACGTCCATGGTCAGATAGGATTTGTTAAGCTGAACCGATGTGGCGCGGATGATCTTTACGGTTACCGTACAGGACGCGTACTTGCCGCTGCCGTCGGTCGATTCCGCGTAGATACGCGTTTTGCCCACCGAAAGCGCGCGCACCAGCCCGGTCTCCTCGTCTACCGAGGCCACCTGCGGGTTGGACGAGCGGTAGGTTATCTTTCCGTTATAGGCCGACGCGGGCTTGACCGTGGCCGACAGCTGATAGCTTTCGTTAAGGCCCAGCGTCAATTGGGATTTTTTCAGCGAAACGCTGCTTACCCCGATGGGCTTTACGGTTACCTTGCACCGGGCCGAGCGGCCGTTATAGGAACGCACCGTGACGTAAGCCACGCCCTGCTTTTGCGTGGCCGTAATAAGGCCGGTGCGCTCGTCAACGCTTACCACGGTCGGGTCGCTGCTGGCGTAGGAAAGCGTGGCTTTCGCGGGCTTGACCGTGGGGGCAAGCTGATAGGTGGCGCCCGGGTTGATCGTAAGCGTCTTTCGCAGGCTGAGCGAGGTGGCGGCTATCGCCTTGACGATTATCTTGGCCGTGGCCGAGCCGCTTTCGCACTGCGCGGTTATATAGGCGATGCCGATCTTATACGCGCTTACCCGGCCGGAAGAATCCACCGAGGCGATGGAGCTGTCGCTGCTCTCCCAGCGCACCTCGCCCAGCGCGCCGGTGGCTTCCAGTTGCGTGCTGCTCCCAATCGAGAGCGTACACTGGGCGGGCGTTATGGAAAATATGCCGTCCAACACGTAATGCGTAGCTTCGGCCGACGCCATGCCCGGCCCCAGCGCGCCAAAAACCGTAAGCGCTACGGCGGCCAACGTCAAAAGCGCGGCGCGCCGGAATAATTTTAGCATGGTGAAACCTCCAAGCCACTTTTTCCCATTTTATGCCTATATTATAGGACATTTATCCGCGCCCGTCAAAGCCTAAGCTGTAAGATTTTACCCTTTTGCGCATAAACGCGCGCCAAATAAAAAACGCCGGAACGGGTAAACCGTTATCCGGCAGGGCGGGTTCATTGACGAATGAAAACAGGAAATCCATAATGCGGGTATAAGCAGGGCAGGCGCGTTGACATGGAGGCCCTATCCGGGGCGGTTACTTCTTTAAACCGAGACGCTCGCGCGCATATACATGGCGCGGACGCCTTACCGGCGGCATGATAAATACCGTCACCGCTCAGCGCCCGGTGGAATCGGGCGTAACGCGCAGGGAAGGCCAGACGGTAAGCATAAATGTGATAAAGCAGGCCGACGAGCCCACCACGTCGCTGACCACCTCGGCCACGAACACGCCGTTTACGCCCAACCCGGTCACGCGCGGCAGGATATAAGCCAGCGGCGCCACGATAAACGCCTTGCGCAGCAGCGAAAAGAAAATGGCCTGGCGGGATTTGCCCAGCGCCACAAAGCCGCGCTGCGCGCTCATCTGCATAAACAGCATCCAGAAGGCGCAAAAATACAGCCGTATGGCCGGAACCCCGGCGCTGGTCAGTTCGGGGTCGTTATTAAATATGTTGATAAACAGCATGGGAAAATTGAGCACCACCACGCAGGCCAAAACCGCGTAGCAAAAGCACACCAGCGTGGTAAATTTAAACCCCGCGCGCACCCGGTCGTAGCGCCTGGCCCCGTAATTGTAGCCCAGCACCGGCTGCACGCCCTGGCTGAATCCGTTTAGCGGCATCATCAGCACCTGGCGTATGGAGCTGATTACGGTCATGACCGCCACGTAGGTGTCCCCGCCAAATATCTGCAAGGTGGTGTTGCACACAATCTGCACCGTGCTTTCGGTCAGGTTCATGGTAAAACTGCTTACGCCCAGCGCGCAGATTTTCTTTACCAGGTCCATCCTCAGTCGGATGAGCGAGGGTTTTATGCGCAGTATGGTCTTTTTCCCGGTAAGGAAGATAAGTATCCACGCGGCCGACAGGCCCTGTGAAATAATCGTGGCCAGCGCCGCGCCCCTGACGCCCATGCCGAACACAAATATAAAAACGGGGTCGAGCACAAGGTTGGCCGCCGCGCCCAGCGCCACGGTCAGCATGCCGGTGCGCGTAAAGCCCTGCGCGTTGATAAAGGGGTTCATGCCCAGCGTAATCATCACAAAGGGCGTGCCCAGCAGGTATACCGACATATAATCGTTTGCGTAGGGAAAGGTTTCCGAACTGGCGCCAAAAAGCGTAAGCACCGGCCCCTTTACCGCAAACCCGGCCACGGTAAGCGCCGCGCCGAAAATTAAAAGCATGGCAAAGCTTACGCCCATAATGCGCTCGGCATATTCGTCGCGCCCCTCGCCGCGCGCGATGGATACCAGCGGCGCGCCGCCCATGCCGGAGAGCACGGCAAAGGCCGACAAAATCATTAAAAACGGAAAGGTAACGCCGATGCCGGTCAACGCCAGCTTGCCCACCTCGGGAATCCGCCCGATGAACATGCGGTCCACAATGCTGTAAAGCGCGTTGATCAGCTCCGCGCCGATCATGGGCAGCGAAAGCCGCGTAATCAGGCGCGGTATGCTGCCCTTGGAAAAATCGTTCCTCTTTTGCATAATTTATACGGGCCGCGTGCGGCCCGCCGCTTTCCCCTTTTCCATGACCGCACGCGGCGCGTATTGCGCCGCGTGCGTTTTTTCGGTTGTATATGTGGGGCGCGCGGCCCCTCGGGCGCGGCCTCTCGCTCTTAGACCGGCGCGGTCAGCCCGGCCACGCTTTGAGCGCGGTAGCCCAGCGCCTCGCGCAGCGCCGCCTGATCGGGCGTGGTGGACAAAAGGCAGCTTAGCCTGCCCTCGACGCTGACCTCCAGGGCGGCGGGCACCAGCACGCTTTCCAGCGGCGCGATTTCCAATTCGCCGCCCTCATAGCGCATGACGGTAGGCCCCAGCGGGGTGACAAAGCGCATGCGGCCCTTTTCCAGGCGCATGGTTCCGGCCACGTTTAGCCGCCACAGTTCAAAATTTTCGTCGGCGATATAGGCCGTGCGGCTTCCGCCCGCGCACAGCAGCGTAGCGCCGGGCAATTTATCGGGCGCAAGATCAGGCCGAATCACGTCCAGCGCCTTGCGGGTATGCAGCGCGCGCGGTTTGCCGTCGCTGCCCACGCGGCCCCAGTCCCACACCCGGTAGGTGGCGTCCGAGGATTGCTGTATTTCGTACACGATAATACCCCCGCCCAGCGCGTGTACCAGGCCGTGAGGGATATACAATACGTCGCCCGGCGCGACGGTGACGCGGCGCAGCGCCTCCTCAAAGCGGCCCTGCTCGCACAGGCCGCTCAGCTCCTGCGCGCCGCAGCACAGCCCGTACACCAGTTGCGAACCGTAAGGGCAGCTGAGCACCACCCAGGCCTCGGTCTTGCCCAGTTTCCCGTCGTTTTTCAGCGCGTAGCCGTCGTCGGGGTGTACCTGTACGGACAGCATTTCGCGCGCGTCCAGCAGCTTAAGCATCAGCGGAAACCGGCCGTCCGGCCCGAGCGGGCCGGTAAGCGCCTCGCCCCAAAGCCCGACCGCCTCGCCCAGCGTGCGGCCGGCCAGTTCGCCGTTTGACACGCGGCTTTGCATTTCGCCCAGCGCGGAAATTTCCAGGCTTTCGCCCGTACGGTCGTCGGGTATGTCCTTGCCAAACAGATCCTTCAGCGCCCGGCCGCCCCAGGGCGTTTCGTCTCCGTGCCGGTAATAGGGAATCATCTTCAGCGGATACATAAGCGCCTCTCCCTTCCTGCATAAACGCGTGATTGCGCGCGCGCTCAATGTGCGGTAAAATAAAAGGGCTGACGGCGCGCGCGTTCAATCGGCCGCGCCGGCGTTACCCGTAAGCCGTTAAATCATTTTTAATTGTAAGGTCTGCCGGCGGCGCTGTCAAGCCGGGCGGGCGAAATTGTTTGCGTTGGAAGGGAGGCGCGCGGATGGGCACGGTATATAGCGTCAACGCGCGCACGTTGGCCGAATTTTCCTGCCTGACGGGCGACCTTTCCGGCGCGTCCGAGGCGGCCGAGCGCATGCGCGAGGGCACGCAGGGCCATCAGCTCATACAGTCCGAAAGCGAGCCCGGTGCGCAGAACGAGGCCCCGGTCAGCCTGGACGCCGAATGCGAAGGGCTGCGCTTTCGCGTCAGGGGGCGCATAGACCGGTTGGCGGAGGGCGGCACGCCGCGCATAGACGAAATTAAAACCACGCGGCTGGACCCCGGCGCGTTGACGCCCGACGCCTTTCCCGTACACTGGGCGCAGGCCGAGGTATACGCGCACATCGTATGCTGCACGCGCGGCGCGGCGCGCGCGCAGGTGCGCCTGATCTACGTAAACGCCCGCGCGGGCCGCGCGGTATTTTCGCGCGAATATTCCGCCGCGGCGCTTAAGGCGCGCTTTGAAGAGCTGCTTACGCCCTACGCGCGCCACGTCCGGGCGCGCGAGGAGCATCTGTCGCTTGCGCGCCGGTCCATGCGCGAAATGGCTTTCCCCTTTGAGGGCTTCCGCGCGGGCCAGCGCGAAATGGCGCGCAACGTATACGTGGCGCTGCGCGACGGCAAAAACCTGCTGTGCCAGGCGCCTACCGGCACCGGCAAGACCGCGGCGGCGCTGTTCGGCGCGCTGCGCGCCGTGGGCGAAGGCTACGCCCAGCGCGTATTTTATCTGACCGCCCGTCAGAGCACCCGCTCCGTGGCCGAGGAAGCGCTCGCGCGCATGCGCGAAAAGGGGCTCGTCGCGCGCACGATTACGCTGACCGCCAAGGAAAAAATATGCCCGTGCCCGGGCTGCGCGTGCGACGGCGCGTCCTGCCCGCGCGCGCGCGGATATTTCGACCGGCTGCGCGGCGCGCTTGACGAGGCCGAACGCATGTCGGCGTTTCGCCGCGAGGCGGTGGAAGACTTGGCCGGACGGCACGCGCTGTGCCCGTTCGAACTTTCGCTGGAAATGAGCCAGCTGTGCGACGTGGTGGTGTGCGATTACAACTACGCGTTTGACCCGCGCGTGCGGCTTAAGCGCTTTTTTCAGGAAAAATCGGCCGCCGCGCTGCTGGCGGACGAAGCGCATAACCTGCCCGACCGCGCGCGGGAGATGTTTTCCGGCGCGGCGCGCGAGCGGGATTTTGTCAGGCTGCGGCGCGAAACCGGGCGCGCGCTGGGCCGCAAGCACGCGCTGTACCGCGCGCTGGGCGAAGCGGTAAAGTCCTTTCGCGCGTTGCGCGAAACAATTGAGGGCGGCGCCTGCCTGGACGAGCCGCCCCAGGCGTTTTTGGAAGCGATGGAGTCGTTTGCCGCCGAGGCCCAGGCGCGCCTGGGCCAGGGGCTGCCCATGGAAGGCGAACTGGCCGAGCGCCTGTTCGACGCGCTGGCGCTTTTGCGCGCGCGCGAGGCGTACGGCGCGGATTTTCGCACGCTGCTGGTGACGGAGGGCAAATCGCTGCTGGTGCGGCTATGGTGCTTTAACCCGGCGCGGTTGCTGGACGAAGTAACCTCGCGCGTGCGCGCGGGGGTGTTTTTCTCGGCCACGCTTTCGCCCATGGAACACTATTTCGATCTGCTTGGGCTTTCGCGCGATAAGGGCGACGCCGCGCTTAAGCTGCCCTCGCCCTTTCCACGGGAAAACCTGCTGGCGCTGTGCCTGAACATCGATACCCGCTACCGCGCGCGCGCCGCTACCGTACGCGATGTGGCCGGGGCCATACTGGACATGTGCCGCGCGCGCAACGGCAATTATATGGCCTGTTTTCCCTCCTACGCCTACCTGGAACTGGTTCGCCCGCTGCTTGAGCGGGACGGCCGCGTGCGCCTGCTGGCGCAAAGCGCCGATATGGACGAGGCGGCGCGCGCGCGCTTCCTTGCGGCCTTCGATGAACCGGCCGGTAAAGACAGCCTGCTCGCCCTGACCGTCATGGGCGGCCTGTTTACCGAGGGCGTGGATCTGCCGGGCGATAAGCTGATCGGCGCGGCCATCGTCAGCACCGGCGTGCCGCAAATCTGCTTTGAGCGCGATCAGCTGCGCGCGCTGGCAGATTGCGCCGGAAGCGCCGGGGCGGGCTACCGCCTGGCCTATACCTATCCGGGCGTGGCGCGCGTGCTGCAAGCCGCCGGGCGCGTTATCCGCACCCCTACCGACCGAGGCGTGCTGCTGCTGATCGACAGCCGCTTTTCGGGGCGGGAAATGCGCGCGCTGCTGCCCGATTACTGGCAGATACGCCCGTCGCCCGGCGGAGCGGCCCTGCTTGGGACGCTGCGCGCCTTCTGGGCGGAAAATTAGCCGGCGGTTTTTTCTCCCCCTCCGGCATCCCCCGCTCCCTTTGCCGCCCGTCGGCTCGCCTCACGGCGGCCGCCGGGTACGCGGCTTAGGACGGCTGCGCCGTGTCCTCGCCGCCAGCCGGCCTTCGGCCTCCCTTATGGGGGCAAGAGGGAAAGGCGGCTTTGTCCCAGCCGCTCTGTTCAGTAAAAGCCAGCCGCAAAGCGCGGACCGCCTGCGGCTGGTAATTTTTTACATATATCCCAATTATATTGACAATATTTCGTATTTTTATTACAATAATATAGAAATATGTTTCAAATTCATTTCAAAAGAGGTGTATCTCATGAAACGCAAACTGATCTGCATGGTTTTGGCGATTTGCGTAACATGCGGCGCGGCGCTGGCCTCGGCGGAAGAGAGCGAGTACCGGCGTTGGCAGTTTTTCCCGTTTGCGGCGAGCAGCGCGGCCGGTCTGGCCGACGGGCAATCGATAAGCGCGATGGAGGCGGAGCTTGTGCGCCAGGTAAACCAGGAGCGGGCGCGCTACGGCGCGCCGGCACTCCGGGTAGACGCGCAGCTTAGCGCGGCGGCGCTGGTGCGGGCCAAAGAGATAGTAGAAAAATTCAGCCATACGCGGCCGGACGGCACGCGCGGCATTACGGTATCGGAGGCGGCGCGCGCGGAAAACCTGGCCAAAGGGCAGCAGAGCGTGGACAAGGTCATGGCCGCCTGGCTGACCAGCAGCGGCCACCGGCGCGCCATGCTCAGCGCAAGCTATCAAACCACCGGCGTAGCGGTATGGAAGTCGGGCGGCGTGTTTTACTGGGTTGAGCTATTTGGCCGGTGACGCGCAAAAGGCGTTTTAAAAACTTTCGCATTTATTCGCTTTTTCAAACAAAGCCGGCGGGCCGGAAAAGCCCCGCTTTCCCGCGACGGGCGCGGAAAGCGGGGCCCCTTTTTTGCTTTATGCCGGTTCCGTAAAGGTCTTAGTCATCCCAGGCGACGAACGTCTTTTTGATCGTGGAATAGCTGGATGCGCCGGCGGCCTTAACGCCCGACACGTACACGGTGTAGGTCTTGCCCAGGGTCAGCCGGGCGCGGATTTCGCAGCCGTCGTCTTCCCTTTCAATCAGGCGGGTGGAAACCCGTTTGCCGTTGCTATCGGTAATTTTCACGGTTGCGCCCCGCTTCCAGCGCAGGCCGCGGCCGTTGCCGGTTTCTATATCAACCGAAACCTCGCGGTCTTCCCGGTCGTATTCCACCGATTCGATGCTTACCGTATTGGGCAGGGGAATGGTGAAACTGCCGCTTACCGTTTCGCCGGTATTCTGCGTGCCCCGGCGGTACACGCCCGAAAGCGTGTAGGTGTAGGTTTCGCCGGCCTTATAACCGGCGACCACAAATTCCAGTTCGTCGTTATCGCGGTCGCGGACGCGCGCGCTGTAAAGGTTGCCCTGCGAATCGCGCACTTCGATGGAAAGCTGATCGTAGCGGACCTTGGTGCGGAAGTCGATTTCCACTTTGCCGTTTCCGTCGTACTTGGTCTTTTTAATGGTGGGCGCGGCCGCGAACGCCGCGGTGCAAACCGCCAGTAACACTACAAGCGCGAGCACAACTTTCACCCAGGATTTCATCGTCTTCTCTCCCCTCGTTTATTAAAAGTCGTTTAGGATTTGCCTTAGTCTCGTTTCCACTCCAGCAGTTCGCCCGTAGCGGCGTCCATCTCAAATTCGTACACCCTGCCGTCCAGCGTGGCCTCGCCCTCGTACAGCGGCCAACGGGTGTCCTCTTCGTCCAGGTCGATTTCGGTTATAACCGCGCCGGGCCGGTTTTCCAGCAGCATCTCGCAGGCCGCGCTTTCGCCCAGCAGGCCGTCGCGGTACGAGGCGTAATCCAGCTTATCTTCCATGATCAGCCCGTCCGAGCTGATGAGCATTTCGCCAAAGGCGTCCCCGGTCGAGTAAAACACGGTATAGCCGCGCCGTTCGCTTATCACATACAGGTTATACGCATCGGGGTGTTTTTCGTACACCGCGCTCTGGGCGGCTTCCTCCGCCATGGCGCCAAGCGCGCCCATCGTCAAGACCAGCGCCAGCACCAGCGCGAAGCAGGCCTTCAGGTTGATTCGTCCGTTTTGCTTTTTAAGATTTTTCATGTTGTCATCCCTCCTGACAGGATGAAGTATACCGGCGCAAAATTAAAGCAAAATGAAAAAGCGGCTGCCTTTTTTATTTTCGCTGTTTTCGCTTTCGGCCCACGCGCGGCCGCCGTGACGGCGCGCGATCCAGGCGACCATGCTAAGGCCCAGCCCGGCGCCCTCGTCCGCGCGCGAGGGATCCACCTGATAAAACCGCTCCCATATGCGTTCCATATGCTCGGGCGCGATGCCGATCCCGTCGTCTTCCACGCAAATCAGCGCGTTTTTTTCGCCGCTGCGCGCAAGCGATACGCGCACATAGCCGCCCTCGCGGCCGTATTTTATGGCGTTGGATATCAAATTAATCAGCGCGCGCGTGATAAGCGATTGATCGCACAGGCGCGAAATGTCCGCCTCTATGTCCGTTTCCACCCGGATGGAGCGTTCCTGCGCGGCGGGTTCCATTTCCTGGGCCACGTCCTGCACAAGTTCGCTTAAATTTACCGTTTCCATAACCACGCGCTGCCGGCCCGCGTCCATGCGCGACAGGGTGAGCAGCTGCGCCGTCATGGCGCTTAACCGGCGCGCGCTTTTTAGTATCTGCTTAAGCGCCTGCTGCCGCCCGGCGTCCCCGTGTTCCATTGCCCATTCGGCCTGGGCGATGATGCCCGCCACCGGCGTCTTTAATTCGTGCGCGGCGTCCGAGGTAAAGCGGCGCTCGCGCTCAAACGAGGCCTGAAGCCGCGAGAGCATGGCGTTTAGCGTATCGGTCAAATCGCCCAGCTCGTCGCGCGCGCCGCTCCCGTCCAGGCGGCGGTTCAGATCGTCGCCGTCGGCGATGGACATGGCGGTGCGCGAAAGCGTGGCTACCGGCCGGAAGGCGCGCCGCGTCAGCAGATAGCCGCCCACGGCCGCGGCAAGGG
>CAWVLE010000156.1:0-13015 GCA_963929805.1 uncultured Eubacteriales bacterium
TGCGAAATCATGAAATGCCAGCCGGGCGACTTAATTGAATACGAATTTGAGGACGCGTGCCCGCGCGATATAAAGCCGGACACTTGACGGGCGGGCGCGAAAAATAAAATCCAGGCGACGGGGCGGCGGATACGCGCCCCGCTTTTTATATGCAGGCCGGGAGCGATTCCGCGCCCGCGCGTTCAGACGGAATAAAGCGCGGCCGTCGCCGGATTCCGGTCCGGCCGGGGCGGACTTTTTGCGATATGCGGGGGACAGGCAAATTTATACACTTTCTTCACAGGAAATCTTTCCTATTAAGATTGACTTTTGGTACAATTAGGTGTAGATATATTAGTTGGCAAAAGCAAGTATCACACGACGTTTTTCAGGGGGTGTGCGGGCAAATGTTCCCCATTCTTTTTTTGCTTTGGGTTATATTCAACGGCAAAATAACGCTGGAGATCTGTCTGTTTGGCATCGTGATATGCGCGGCGATCTGCTTTTTCTGCGCCCAGGCGACCGGCTATACGCTGGCCTGGGAAAAGCGGCTGATTCGCTTGTTTCCCGATTTGACCAGGTATTTTTTCCGGCTGGTGAAGGATGTGGTTGTGGCCAATTATCAGGTGGCGCGGCTTATTTTGTCCGGTCGCGAGCCCGATCCGGTTCTGGTTCAATTTGAGCCGGGCTTTGAGCGGACGAGCAGCACGGTATTGCTGGCCAATTCCATTACGCTTACGCCCGGCACGATTACCGCGCGCCTGGAGCACGGCGAACTGACCGTACACTGCCTGACGCATGAAATGGCGCGGGGCCTGGAGGATAGCCCTTCCGAGCAACATATCGCGAAAATGGAGGAGAAACAACTGTGAACGAGCAACTGCTTGACGTACTGTTGATTGCCGCGATGGCGGTCCTCAGCCTGCTGATGCTGCTATGCCTGGTTCGCGCGATAAAGGGGCCGCGGTTTACCGACAGGATCGTCGCTTCCAACCTGGTTACCACGCTGTCGCTGGCCTTTATCGTGGTGCTCTCTTTCTATCTGGATGAGAGCTTTTTGCTGGACGTGGCGCTGGTGTACGCCCTGCTGGGCTTTCTGGCCGTGGTGGTTATCACGCGCGTGGCCACTTTCCGGCACTATGGCACGATGCTGCATAAGGAGGATCTGACCGATGATGATTAGAGAGATTCTGGCCTGCCTTTTGCTGCTGGGCGCGCTGGCCGTGTTTTGCATTTCGGTGTTGGGCATGTACCGGTTTGACTACGTGCTAAATCGGATGCACGCGGCCGGTATGAGCGACTCGCTGGGCCTGCTTTTGACCGTCGCGGCCGGCTGCCTGTTTTTCTGGGAGGTTTTTCCCATACTCAAGCTGGTGTTTTTGCTAATAACCCAATGGGCGATGGCGCCGGTGGCCAGCCACCTGATCGCCCGCGTCGAGATACTGACCAACCGTCATCTGGACGAACACCTAAATGAAAACGCGCCGTCCGCGCAAAACGGCAAGCCCGAGTAAACGTAGGGAGGGTGAATGATGGATATTGTAGAATTTATGATGCTGTTTTTTCTGGTCGTCTGCGCGGTAGCGGCGGTGCTGGCCAAAAAGACGCTGTCGACCGTGTTGGTGTTTATGAGCTACGGCGTCGTAATGAGCATCGTTTGGATGTTCCTTCAGGCGCCCGACCTGGCCATTACAGAGGCGGCGGTAGGCGCGGGCATCAATAGCGTGCTGCTGTTCATTACGCTCAAAAAAGTTCACGATTTGAGAGGGACGATTGAGAAAGATGAAAAATAAGCGTTATGATTTAGACGCGCAGCTGCGCCAGATGAAGATATACCGCATCGCCGCCGCGTTTGTGGGCGTCGTGCTGGTGGGCGTGCTGCTGTATACGGTGTGCTCGCTTCCGCCTTACGGGCATGCGGATAACCCGGCGGAAAACGAGGTTGTAGAGCGCTATGTGGAAAAGGGCATAGAGGAAACCGGCGCGATTAACCTGGTGGCCGGCATGATACTGGACTACCGTGCGTTTGATACGTTGGGCGAATCCTGCGTGCTGTTCCTGGGCGTAATTTCGGTGGTAATGCTGCTGATGCGCGACAAAAACAACTATGATCCGCAGGGCGAGCGCGAGGAGCGCGAGGACGCGCTGTTTGGACGCATGGAGAACAACGCCATATTGCAGACCGCCTGCAAGCTGGTGCTGCCTGTGGTGTTCCTCTTTGGCATATACGTCATACTCAACGGGCATCTGTCCCTGGGCGGCGGTTTCTCGGGCGGTACGATTATGGGCGGCGGGTTGATACTTTATTCGCTGGCCTACGGCTACGAGCAGGCGCACGCGCTGTTTAACTTTACGACCTTTAAGGCCATTACCTGCTCGTGCCTTTCGGTGTACGCGCTGGTAAAGGGATATTCCTTCTTTACGGGCGCCAACCATCTGGAAAGCGGCATCCCGTTGGGTACGCCGGGCAACATACTCAGCAGCGGACTGATTTTGCCCCTCAACATCTGCGTGGGGCTGATAGTGGCCTGCACCGTATACGGGTTTTACCAACTGTTCTCGAAGGGGGATATTTAAAATGTTCTCAAACCTTCTGACCAACCATTATGAAACCACCGCGGTGCTGCTGTTCGGCATAGGTTTTATTACGCTGCTGTTGCACAACAACATCATTAAAAAGATCATTGGAATGAACATCATGGATACCGCGATTTATCTGTTCCTGGCGTCCAACGGGTATATAGAGGGCCGCATCGCGCCCTTTGTACTGGAAGGCGAGGCGGTGGTGGAGCGGTTTGTAAACCCCATCCCCACGGGCCTGGTGCTGACGGGTATCGTGGTGTCGGTCAGCGTTACGGCGCTTTCCTTCGCGTTGGCCTACCGGCTCAGCCAGCGCTTTCACACGCTGAATTTGGATGAGATACTCTTCCTCGCCAAGGAGGGAGCGCAATGACGGTGGATCTGGTGCTGAATATACCGTTTTTCAGCATACTGACGGCCATGTTCGCCGGCATTATCACCTCGCCCATACGCCGGGGCAAAATTGCCTACCGGCTGAGCGTGGCGATGGTTTCGCTTTCGCTGGTCATGTCGGTTATACTGCTATACCGTCTTTCCAGCCAGAACATGAGCTACACCTTCATGATGGGCCATTTTCCCGCGCCCTGGGGCAACGAATTAAAGGCCGGCCCATTGGAAGCGTTGATGGCCACGCTTTTTTCGGCGGTGATGCTGCTTTCGCTCCTGGGCGGCAAGCGCGCGCTGTTTGAGGACGTGCTGCCGCAAAAGCAGAACCTGTATTTCATCATGATCAACCTGCTGCATGCGGCCATGCTGGCGCTTATTTATACGAACGACCTGTTCACCGCTTACGTATTTATTGAAATCAGCACGCTGGCCGCGTGCGCGCTGATCATGGCCAAGGACAGCAGCCGTTCGCTGGTGGCCACCACCCGTTATCTCATCATGATGCTGTTGGGTTCGGGCCTGTTCCTGTTCGGGTCCACCATTCTTTACACCATTACCGGGCACCTGCTGATGGAAAACCTGTATACGTCGCTTGGGCAGTTGGTGGAGGCGGGCAAGTACGTGGCCCCGCTGCGCATCGTGGTGGGCATGATCGTGATCGGCGTATGCATAAAGTCGGCGCTGTTTCCCTTTCACACCATGCTGCCCGGCGCGCACAGCGTGGCCACGCCTACGTCGAGCGCGTTGCTTTCCTCGCTGGTGCTTAAGGCGTTTATCATTTTGCTGATAAAGCTGTATTTCCGCGTGTTTGGGTTGGAACTGATGGCGAACCTGGGCATCAACCATGTGCTGTTCGTGTTCGCGGTGCTGGCGATGATTCTCTGTTCGCTGATGGCGCTTAAGGAAAGCGACTTAAAACGCATGATCGCCTATTCCTCGGCGGCGCAGATCGGTTATATTTACCTGGGCATATCGCTTTGTCAGACGGGCGGCATGCAGGCGGCGTGCTTCCATATCCTGGCGCACTCGCTTACCAAATCCATGCTGTTCATCTGCGCGGGCGGGTTAATTAACGCGTCGGGCCATATGACCGATATTCACGCGCTGCGCGGCGCGGCCAGCCGCAACCGCCTTGCCGCAATCGGCTTTACGATGGGCGGGCTTTCGCTAATCGGCGTGCCGCTTCTGCCCGGCTTCGTATCCAAGCTGTACCTGGCCCAGGCGGCGATGGGCGCTAACCCCGCGCTGCTGGCGCTGGTGCTGGCCGTATTGATCGGCAGTATGGTGCTAAACGCGCTGTATTTTGTCCCGGCGATAATCGCCATATGGTCCAAGCCGGCGGACGGCGGCGCGCTTGACGAGGCGCCCCATCCGGCGGGCGCGGCGTTTGGCGTTTCGGTTATTACGCTTATGGCGCTCAATGTGTTGCTGGGCGTGTTTTTCCAGCCGGTGCTGGGCGTTATCAACGCCGGGCTTGAGCTGCTGTAATAAGGACGGGAGGGACGTACATGGACTGGTTGATTTTTGCCACTGTAATCCTCCTGCCGGCATTGGGCGGGTTGGCGCTTCCGCTTGCGCTGCGCGAGAGGCGGTTGCACGTTGCTATCACGGCGCTGCTGGGCGTTGAACTGGCGGCCCTTATCGTGCTGGCCTTTAACCCGGGCGCGGCGAGGGTAAGCGCGCCGCTGACCGAGTGGATGAACATATGTTTTTCTACCGACGCCATGTCGCACCTGTTTGGCTGTCTGTTTGGGGCGATCTGGCTGGCGGTGGCCGCTTTCTCATTTGAGTATATGAAAAAGGAGCACGCCCAGCGCCGGTTTTACCGGTATTATCTGCTTACGCTGTCCATGATGATCGGGCTGTGTTACGCGGGCAACCTTTTGACCTTTTTCATGTTTTTTGAAGGTATGACGCTTTTGTCGCTGCCGATGGTGCTGCACGAGGGAAACCGCGGCGCGGTGCGCGCCGGGCTATATTACCTGGGCTATTCTCTGTTTGGGGCGTGCATGGTGCTGCTGGGCATGTTTTTCTTCGCGCGCCAGGGCGTAGGGGACGCCTTTACGCCGGGCGGCCTGCTTGGGCCGGACGCGGAAAAGGGCGCGCTTGTGGGCGTGTATTTTTTGATGGCGCTGGGCTTTGCGGCCAAGGCCGGTATGGCGCCGCTTAACGCCTGGCTGCCCGTGGCGCATCCGGAAGCGCCTTCCCCGGCCAGCGCGGTGCTCTCGGGCGTGATTACCAAGTGCGGCGTGCTGGGCATACTGCGCGTGACCTTTTATCTGTTTGGCGCGGATTTTGTGCGCGGGAGCTGGGCGCAATATGTGCTCCTGGCGCTGGCCGCGATCACCATTTTTACCGGATCCATGATGGCGCTGGGGGAAAAACTGATCAAGCGCAGGCTGGCGTATTCCTCTGTCAGCCAGATTTCCTATGTGTTGTTTGGCGTTTTTCTGCTTAACGAAGCCGGTTTGACCGGCGCGCTGATGCAGGCGGTGTATCACGCGGTCGCAAAAAGCGCGCTGTTTTTGTGGGCGGGCGCGGTGATATACGCCACGGGCCGCACCCGGGTAGACGAACTTACCGGCCTGGGCAAGGCGATGCCGGTAACCATGGCCTGTTTTGCCGCAGCTTCGCTATCGCTGGTGGGCATTCCGCCCATGGCGGGTTTTGTCAGCAAGTGGTTTCTGGCCACAGGCGCATTGGAGCCGGCCGCCGGCGCGGCGGGCGTCTGGGGCGCGGTGGCGCTGATCGTCAGCGCGATTGCCACGGCGGGCTATCTGCTTCCGATCGGCGCGGCGGCTTTCTTCCCCGGGCGCGATTTTGACGCGCGCGCGTTGCAGGTTTCGGAGCCGGGCAGGCTTATGACCTGGCCGTTGATCGTGCTTTCGGGTTCGCTGGCGCTGATGGGCGTATTTACCAGCCCACTGATGACCCTGATCGAATCCATCTGCCGCAATTTGCTGTAAAGGAGGTAGTTAAGAATGATTTTGCTGCTTCCCATTTTGCTGCCCATCGCGTTGAGCGTGGTGATCCTTTCAGGCGCGATACACCGCGCGGCGCGCATCCGGCGCTTTGCCGTATGCTCGGTGGTGCTTTCTTCGGCGGCCGCTTTTACCGCGCTTGCGCTTGCGCCCGAGGGCGGCGTGACGCTTATCGCCTTTACCGATAAGCTTACGTTTTCACTGCGCGCCGACGGCCTTTCCCGCCTTTTCGGGGGTATGGTGGCGCTATTATGGATTCCCACCACGTTTTACGCGCTGGAATACATGGAGCACGCGGGCGGAGAGCGACGCTTTTACGGTTTCTTTTTGATGAGTATGGGCGTTGTGCTGGGCGTGGCGCTTGCGGGCAACCTGTTCACGCTGTACCTGTTTTACGAATATCTTACCTTTTCCACGCTGCCGCTGGTCATGCACGACATGGACGACAAGGCGCGCTTTGCGGGCAGACGTTATCTTACTTACATGATATTGGGCGGCGCGCTGGCGTTTGTGGCGCTTTTGTTCATGGTCAATTACGGCGTCTCGCTGGAATTTACGTGGGGTGGGACCTTGGACGCGGGCGCGGTTGCCGGGCGTGAAAATCTTTTGCGCGCCGCGTTTTTGGTTTCGCTTGCGGGCTTTGGCGTAAAGGCGGCCATTTTTCCGTTGCACCGGTGGCTGCCCGGCGCGTCGGTTGCGCCTACGCCGGTTACTGCGCTGCTGCACGCGGTGGCGGTGGTTAAATCGGGCGTGTTTGCCATTATACGCGTAATATTTTACAGCTTTGGCGCCGCGCTGCTTGCGGGCAGCTTTGCCCAGAACGTCATGATGGCGCTGGCGATTGTCACCATACTCTTTGGCTCGGTCATGGCGCTGCGTACGCCGCACCTCAAGCGGCGGCTGGCCTATTCCACGGTCAGCAATCTGTCCTATATCCTCTTTGGCGCTTCGCTGATGACCGGCGCGGGCCTTAGCGGCGCGTTGATGCATATGCTTTATCACGCGTCCATTAAAATAACGCTGTTCTTCTGCGCGGGCGCGATACTGCATAAAACCGGCGTGGAATACCTGGACGATATTAAGGGGTTTGGACGCCGCATGCCGCTGACCATGGCCTGCTTTACCGTATCGGCGTTGTGCCTGATCGGCGTGCCGCCGCTGGGCGCGTTTTTCAGCAAATGGTATATGGCCGTGGAGGCCGCGGGCGTGGCCGCGCCGCTGGCCGTAGCGGGCATGGCCGCGCTGGTTATAAGCGAACTGCTGACCGCGCTATATATGTTCGGGCCGATTATTTACGCCTATTTCCTGCCCGCCCAAGAAGCGCAGGTAAAGCGCAGCGACGGCGGGGCGCTGATGAGCGTGCCCATTGTGGCGCTGACGGTGTTGAGCGTCGCCCTGAGCTTTGGCGCGGGCTGGCTAAATACGCTTTTGAGCGCGCTGATCGGTTGAGCGGGGAAGGAGGAAACGGGAAATGCTGTACCTGCCGTATATATTGATCCTGCTGCCCATGGCGAGCGCGTTTGCGCTGCGCCCCGCAGCGGCGCAAGGCCGGACGCGCGCCGCATGGGTGATGGGCGCGATGATCGTGGAACTGGCGCTTTCCATAGCGCTGCTGTTTAGCGATATACGTTTAAGCGTTTTAGGGGTAATGGGCGAAGGACTCAACTTTCAAACGGGTTCGGTTCAGGCCGTGCTAGGCGTGATGGCCAGCTTTGCCGGGCTGTGTGCGCTATCCATAATGTGGGAAGGCGAGGCCTACCGGCGCCGCTACGCCGTGTGCGTGCTTTTGACGCTGGGCGCGGTACAGGGCGTGTTCCTGGCGGCGGATGTACACACCGCGTTTGTATTTTTTGAGATGATCTCCTTTACATCCTATGTGCTGATTAAACAGGAGGAAACGCCGCAGGCGATTGACGCGGGGCGGCTGTATCTGGCCGTGTCGGTAGGCGCGGGCATGATTTCGCTGCTGGGGCTGTTTTTGCTGTATACAGTTGCCGGCACGCTCAGCTTTGACGGCCTGGCGGCTTACGCGGCCGCGTCGGGCGGCGCGTCGGGCGCGGTGTATCTGGCGGGCGCGCTTACGCTGGTAGGGTTTGCCGCCAAGGCCGCTTTGTATCCGCTGCATATATGGGTGGCAAAATCCTATGCGGCCGCGCCCGCGTCGGGCGGCGCGCTGCTGTCGGGCGTGCTTTCCAAGACGGGCGCGTTTGGCGCGCTTGCGCTGTGTGCGCGGCTGTTCCCGGGCGATGTTGCGTGGAATACCACGCTTATGGCGCTCGGCGCGTTGACCATGATTTGGGGCGGCCTGATGGCGGCGTTCAGCGGCGATTTGAAGCGCGCGCTGGGCTATAGCGCCATGTCGCAGGGCGGACTTATTTGGATGGGCGTATCGGTGCTGGGCCTTGCGGGCGAAAACGGCGCGGCCGCGATGGCCGCGACGGCGCTCATCGCGCTCAACCATACGCTGGCCGCCCTGGCGTTATTTGCGATAGCCAACGTGCTGTATGCGCGCGTGGGCGGATGCGAGCTTTCCCAAATACAGGGGTTTGGCCGCGATAAGCCGCTGCTTAAATGGAGCTTTGCGCTGTGCGCGCTCAGCCTGGGCGGCGTGCCGCTTACAGGCGGATACGTGGGCATGGCGCTACTGCGCGAATCGATTGGGCAATGCGCGGGCCTTGCGCCCGAAGGCTGGCTTCGCGCGGCGGACTGCGTGGCGCTGTTGGGCGGCGGGCTGACGCTGTGCTATATGGCCCGGTTGTTTATCTGCGTATGCGTGCGCAGGAAGGCGCCGGAACAGGCGGATGAAAAAGCGGCCGTTTATATGGGGCCGGCGCGTGCGCTGTGCATGGCCGTGTGCGCGCTTTTGTGCGTTGCGCCCGGCCTTGTGGACGCTATTGCGGACGCCGTGGCGCGCAAATCCGCCGCCTTTGTAGCGGCCGGCGCCGCGGATTTTGCCTGGTATAACGCCGCGGGCCTGACGGGCGCGGCGATAGCGATTGCGGCGGGCGCGGCGCTGTACTTTATCACGTGCCGCGCGCAGGCGCTGCGCAAGTCCGGCGCGGAAGGGCCGACGCTTGAAAAACTGATTTACGAGCCGTTGACGCTGCGCGTGCTATGCCCGCTGCTGGGCGCGATTGCGCGCGTGTTTAACGGCGCGGCGGGTTGCCTTTTGCATCTGATGAAGAAATACGTCTTCAATATGGATGACGACAGGACGCCGCCGCCGGAGAACAAGTATTTTGCCGTCTATCCGGAGGAGCCTTACCTGAGACGGGGATTTACGGACACATTGGCGTTCAGCTTTTTACTGTTTGGCATAGGGCTGGTCGCGGTGCTGATTTACCTGTTGATCTGATAATGAAAGAAGCGGTTTGGAGGCGCGAATGCCCTCCAAACCGCTTTTATAGACACAAAAAAGCGGTAACCCCCATGGATTGCCGCTTACCCGTGTGGCAAAATACATTTTTACAGAGCGCGTTCCACCTTGCCGCTGCGCAGGCAACGCGTGCAAACACTCATGCGCTTAGGCGCGCCATCTACAATAACGCGAACGCGCTGCGTATTCGGAGCCCAGGTACGGCGCGTTTTACGGTTGGAATGGCTTACGTTATTTCCGAAAGACACTCCCTTGTGGCACACTTCGCAATACTTACCCATTTGACCACACCTCCTTTAGGCGTTAATCGCATCAAAACAGAATTATTATACCATCGAGTATCCCTTTTGACAAGGGGGAGATGTGTAAAATTCCATTCATTTAATAGAACGATGTATGCTGGTAAAAATAAGAAAATGGTAAGTTATAAAGTGCAGTGCTTGATTTTATAACATAGTTGCCGTATAGTAAATATTAGTATTTTTAAATATAAATGGGGGGATTTTTGTGAAGAAGATGCTTGGGTGCCTGTTGGCATTCACGCTGTTGCTGACCGCTTTTTCCACGGGTACGGTGTTTGCGGAAGAAGCGCGCTCGGCCGACGGCGTCACGGTCCGGCGGGCGATTCTTATCGGCAACAACGCCTATATGGGCGATGGAAACGCATTAAACGGTTGCGTAAACGATATGAACCGCATGGCCGCGCTGTTTGAAAGCGCCTATTTCCAGGGCGTAGCTTTTGAGCGCATTAGCACGAAGGCCGACGCCACCGGAACCCAGATCCTTTCGGCCATCAACCAGGCCGCGACCAGCTGGGGCGTGGATGAGGACGACGTGACCTACTTCTTCTATTCGGGGCATGGATGGAACAGCATTTATCAAAATGGCGTGTCCGATCAGCCCCTGCCGGGCAGCGCGCAATCGGGCATCGTGGGCATAGACATAAATAACGCCAGCGCGCTTGTTAGTTTCGACACGCTCGAGGCGGCGCTTTCGCGCATACCTGGCACGGTGGTTGTACTGCTGGATTCGTGCCATTCGGGCGGCTTGATCGGCAAAGGCACGACGACGGAGGAATACAGCCAGGCGGCGATCGACGCCTTTAGCGGCGCTGCCGCCAAGGGCGCCGCTACGACGGATAAGTATCAGGTGCTTGTGGCGGCCTCCGGCAAGGAGGTTTCCTGGGAAAATTTGTCTCAGGGCGGGGCCGCGGGCGCGTTTACCTTTGGCCTGGTAAGCGGCTTGGGCATGTCCTATAAGGACTACACGGTAAAGAGCACCATGGCGGCCGATACCAACAAAAACAAGGCCGTTACCATGAGCGAGGCTTATAAATACCTGACCAAAAAGGTATCTGCCAGCGGAAGTCAGACCATTAAAATGCATTCGCTGAACAGCTCGTTCCAGCTGTTTGCCCGCACTACGGCGACCAAGTTGGATATTTCCGAGGACGCGCTTGCCTTTACCGGATATGGCCAGACCAAGAAATTGACCGCCTATTCGGTGCTGGGCTCGGCAAGCTTTGCCGCGGAAAAGATCACCTGGAAGAGCAGCAACAACCGCGTCGCCACCGTCTCCGCCGACGGCACCGTAACCAGTATCGGCCCGGGCAAAGCCAAAATTCAGGCCGTATCCGGTAAAAAGAGCGCCAGCCTGGTGGTAACGGTAGAAAAGGTACCGATTGAGCAGCTGAGCCTTTCGGGCGACGCGACCATGACGCCCGGTCAGACCCAGACCCTCAGCGTGGGCTATCAACCGGAAAACGCCACCGACCGTTCGGTAAGCTTTGCCTCCAGCAACAAAAAGGTTGCCACGGTGGATAAAAAAGGCCTGGTAAAGGCGGTTGCTCCGGGCAGCGCCACCATCACGGCCGTGGTAAAGAAAGGCAGCACCCGCTATAGCGCGACGCTTGACATTACGGTAGGCGAAAGCGTGCCCCTTGAGCGCATCGAGCTGGCCGACAGCAGCATGGATCTGCTTGCCGGCATCACCAGGAGTTTTACCAGCGAAATCAGCTTCTATCCCGAAAACGCGAGCAACAAATCCGTAAGCGTGAAATCCTCCAATTCCAAGGTTGCTACGGCCAAGCTGGTTACCGTTTCGGGCAAGACCTGCGTAAGCATAACGCCCAAGAAGGCCGGAACGGCGCAGATCGTGCTTACCTCTAAGGACGGCGGCAAGGTGTGCTCCATGACCGTTAAGGTGTGGGGCAGCGTTACTTACAACACCGACTGGACGCAGGATGTGCTCACTAATCCGGATTATTACGGCGATGTGTACGCAAACGCCAAATCCATGTATGTATCCGGCAAAAACCTGTGCGTTGATTTTGTGATTGCCAACGTGCTCGGAAGGACAATTACGCGCGTGGTGGACGCGAACGTGATTTTGTACGATACCCAGGGCCTGACCGAGGACGAGTATCTGTATACCTTTGAGCGCGCCGTTTACAACGCGAGCTATTCCAAGCTGTCACTTAAAAAAGCCATACCCAACCGCAGCGTGGGCGCCATTACGGTGAAAATCCCGCTGAGCAAGCTTAAGAGCCTGCCGGTTGGACGCCTGGACGAACACCAGGTATACCCGGTTATTATGTCGTACAGGGTAGGCGTAAAGCATGGCGCGCCCGTAAAGATAAACGCGCAATAACGTGCGGCGGCCTTACGCGGCTGTAACCCAAGCGAAAGACAGACAGATAAACGGCGCCCCGCTTGCATTCGCAAGCGGGGCGCGTTGCTGTGCCCATGAAAACCCGGCGGGAACGGCGCAGGGCAAAATAAATCGATAACCGCGGCGCGCCTTTAACCGGCGTTAGCCTCGGACGCCCGCCCCGGTTAAACGTATATGCGGCGATGCGCGCGTTACTCGGCGGTCAGGATGCCGGTTAAGGTCTTCGTATTCAGCGAGGCAAAGAAATCCACGATTTGGGGACCGGCAAGCGCCACGGCTACAACGGACGCGATAATCGCAAGTACGATCAGGATCAGCGCGGCGATGCAGAAATTGCGCTTGGAACGCCGCTTACTGGCCACGGCCCAGACGATCAGCATGATAAGATTGACGACCGGGATTGACAGCACCACCAGCGTGCCCATCCAGTTGAGAATGGATACCCCATCTTTGACTTCGGACTGGGAATACATCGTAATTTCTCCTTTCGTATCTGCGATTGGCGAACGCATCCGCAAAGGTTTTACCGGTTATCCAGATTGAGCAGCCGCGCGGCGTTACCCGAAAAAATCGCTTCGCGCTCGGACGGAGAAAGGCTTAGCGTGGCGATTGTGTCCCGCTCTTTGCCGATATCCGACCAGGGACTGTCGCTGCCAAAGAGAATCTTGTCCGCGCCGTGTTTTTCGACGATCTTTTCAGCCAGCGGTTTGACCAACAGCCCGTGGCTATAGGCCGTGTCCAAGTAAACTTCCCGGCCGGCCAGCGATTTTAAAACCGAATCCCACATCATGAGACCGCCAAAATGCGCCGCAACGACAGGCGCACCGTCAAACGCGTCCAGTACGCTGGCGAGCGACTCGGGCGAGCAGCGCGCGGGTGGCATATAGGCCACATCCCAACCGGTGTGGAACACGCATATCAACCCTAACGAACCGATCTTTTTATATATGGGCAGCATGCGCGGCTCGTCCACTGAAAAGCCCTGGTATTCCGGATGAAATTTTATACCGCGCATCCCCAGACTGGCGATGCGCTCCAATTC
>CAWVLE010000157.1:0-4164 GCA_963929805.1 uncultured Eubacteriales bacterium
CGCAGGCGCATCCCTCCAATACCAGCCCGCCAAACAGCCGCGCCCCGCCGCCTGATATCTTAACGCACGCGCCGCCCGATACGCCCCGTAACGCGCACGCGCCGTACAACTGCGCGCCCTGGGCGATCTGAACGGTTACATCCTCAAAAAGCACGCGCCCGGAAAGCGCGTCCAGCGCGTCGCTCAGCGACAAAAACAGGTCCTCCGCGGCGGATTCGGCCGACGGGTCCACCTGAATAAGCGCGCCGCCCGCGTACGCCCTGGCGATGCCGGGCGCGCTTACGTGCGCCGCGCGCAGCCCGCGCCCGTCCAGCGCCGTGCCGCCCGAATAAATCTCCAGCGCGCTCTCGCATAGGCGGTTTACCCCCTGCGCAATCCGCGACCCGCCGCCGCTTACGCATACGCCCAGCGCTGGGTCGTCCGGGTGCGGCGAGTAGTCGCTTGCGCGGCCGCCGCGCTCCAGTTTTACCTTTTCCAGCCGGAACGCGCCGCCCTGCGCGCGCACAAGTTTGAGCCCGGCCGCGCCCTCCAGCTCGGGCACCTGAAAGGTAAGCGATTGAACGCCGTCGCTCACGCTCAGTACGCCTACTTCGCCAAGCGCGGCGCCGTCCGGCCCGGTCAGCGCTACGCTTACGCCGTCCGCCTCGCCCGACAGGCGCGTAACCGATCCAGCCGACAGGGTAAACTTGCGCCCGCTTTCCAGCCCGCCGCAAAGCGTAAGCATGGCCTGTCCATCCGCGGAGCCGTCCAGTTCGATGCGGCGGCTATCGGGCACCCAGTTTACCCCGCCCAGCTCAATGGCGGCCAACACCACCGTTCCGTCGGCGCTTTCTATGGCGCTTTCGGCCACGCGCACGCGCTCGGCCAGCTGGTCAAGCGCGGCCTGCGTGGCGCGCTTGGCGATGTCCTGCGCGTTTTTCTGGGTCTGCTCGCTCAGCTGGTTAAGCGCCGCCGAGCCCACGCCCTCGCCGATGCGCTCGCGCGCGCCGCCCGATAAATCGCGGTACTCGATGCCGCCCATCACCTTGCTCCACAGCGTGCGCAGCGTGTCGTTTAGCTGCTTAAGCCCCATTACGTCGGTATCGCGAATTTCCCGAAATCCCAGATTGCTCAAAAATCCTCCCCTCCTTTGCCCCAATGCTAGCGCCCCCCGCGCGACACGCGCCGCCAACGCGCCGCGCGCGGACATGGACGCGCGCGGCGCCGCGTCCGGGGAGGGTGGACGGACAAAATCAGAAAAATGGGCTTCAAAACAACGGGGCTGTTGCAAAATAACCTCTGCAAAAAATAGCATTTAAAAAGCGGCCCTCGAATAAAGCCGGAACAGCTTCTTTCAAGGGCTGATTCGCTTTGTTATTTTCGTTTTTTGGCGCTAGTTGCGCTACTGCTTTTTCATTTTGCAGCGCGCCCATTTAACGCCGGCAAAACCGGCGTGCGCCGGATAAATCAAATTCCGCCTTTAAGCGCATCTTTTTCCGCGCCGCCTCCGGCGGGTGCGGGGTTAGGGTTTTACGGCGATGGACTTTACCCGGATGTGGCCGCCGTCGCGCACCGATACGCCCACGGCGCCCTGCAAATAGGGCGCTTCGTCCACAAATTCCAGCGTCACGCCGCCGCAGCGGCCGGTCAGCCGCGCGCCGCGCGCCTCCACCTCAAAGACGTAGCTTTGGCCGGCCTTCCAGTCAAACGGCGCGCTAGCCAGCACGCGGTAGCCGTTTTCGTTTTTAAGCAGCGCCAGGCGGCCCGCCCCGTCAAAGCCAAAGGCGTAACTGCGTATCGCGCCCTGCACGCGGAAGTTGACCGTGTGCCGCTCGCCGGTTACGGGCGTAATTTCGTAGCGCGCCTGATAATCGCCAAAGTCGTGCCGCCCGGTATAGGCCTCGGCAAAGTCGGCGCAGCTTAAATTGAGCTGGCCGTCCTCCAGGTACATAAGCCCCTTTACGCGGGTCATCTGGCTTACCTCGGCGTGCAGCCCGGTCCAGACTTCGCGCGTCTCGTTGGCAAAATCGATGGCGTAATTGGCCGCGCCGTCCAGTATCAGATCGTCCGCCAGCGCGGTAAAATCCAGCCCCCGCTGCCCGTGCTCCCCGCTTACCTCAAACAGCGCGCCGGCCTCGCCCAGCAGCGCGCCCCGCATGGCGGGCACACTATAGCTAAGATCGGCCGATTCGCCCGGCCGCAAAAATACCCGCTCGCCCAGGAACTCCTGCCCGGTGCGCTGTTCTTTGGCGTACAGGCGCACGTGGGCCGCGCGGCTGTATTCGGGAATCTTTACGCTCAGGCGGATGCGCTGGCCCGGATAGAACACCGGCGAGAAGCAGGGGTCATAGCGCGAATCGTGGAAATCGCGGGGCTGGTAATACGTCTTTTTGTAAAGGTAAATCTTCTGGGCGGGCTCCAGCGCCATGGCCGCCAGTTTAAGCGAGCGCGCGCCGGTGCGCGCCCATTCGGCGGTGTTGCTTAGGTTTACCTCGCTTGCGCCGCGCGTGTAAAGCGAGTGCGTGCTGGCGGGGTATTCAAAGTGGCAGCTGTCTATGCGGCGCGCGAATATCTCGTCAAAGGGCGCGGGCGGGGTCTCGCCGGCCAGACGGTAGGCCAGCATGGCGATAAAGCTGGCGCCATAGGGCGCGTCCATGATGTTAAGCGAACCCATGCAGCTGGAGCAGATCAGAAGATCGTGTACCGGCTTAAGCCATTTTTCGTAATCCATGCCCTCCACGCCCACGATCACGCCCATGATCGTGGCCACGTTGCCCACGTTGCAGTCGGTATCCCAGCCGCACATGTTGCATATATTCAGCGTGTCGGAAAAATCGCCCCCGCCGTACATAAGCGCCAGGATCATTACCGCGATGTTGGGGATGATGTGGCAGTTGCCCGGATATTTGTCGTAGCCGAAATTTTCGTAGATGTAGTCAAAGCAGCTTCTCCAGCAATCGGGATGCGCGGCGTGATAATCCATCACCGCGCGCACCACGCGGGCGTATTCACATTCGAAAGGTATGTATTGAAGCGCACGCCGCAAAATGGCAGGAATGTCCTTTTCCACAAAGGCCAGCGCGATGGCCGCGGCGATAAACATGCCGCCGTACACGCCGTTGCCGTCGTGGGTGACGCTGGCCGCCTCGCGCGCCAGATGCGCGGCCAAATCCGGATTCCCGGGCGCGACCAGGCCCCACGTGTCGATAAAGATCTGGCCGCCGATCTGCTCGGCCACGGCGGCGCCGTTTTGGGCGATGGAGCCGCTGCGCGGCGCGGGTATGCCGCTGCGCAAATTGAGGTAGGCCGTGTGCTCGGTAGACACGCCGTAGCCGCCCCACCAGAAAAATCCGTGCTCAAAGGGCGCGTAATTGAGCAGCGCCTCGCCCACGTCCTGCGCGGTCAAGGTTTTGCCCGGTTTTAAGTCGTAAAGCGCGCGCAGGAAAAACAGCGGGCCGTTGCTGTCGTCGTCGGCGGCAAATTCCTTAAAGTCCACCGGATAACCGGTCAGTTCGCCGTACACTTCGCGTATCTTTTGATAGGTCCATCCCTCGATCGCCGCGCCCAGGCGAATTCCGCAAAGCTTCGCCACCCAGCCGGCGTATACCCGTTCCAGATAATTCGCGGGGATTTTCGACATAAAAATGATCCCTCCTTATCCCTTTGCGCCGCCGGTCATGCCCCCGGCAAAAGGGCGGCAGACGCGGTAAACGCCGCCCCGGCGCTTTTTGCCGGCGCGCCTACAGGCCTATGTTACCCAAAATCCCACGCGAAGTCAACGCGAATTTTTATACCCGCTTCACGGCCCCGGCCCAGCGCGCTTTGCCAACTTGCCCCCATAAGGGAGGTCGAAAGCCGACTAGCGAGGCGATTCTTAATCGCCGGCGCGTACCCGGCGGCCGGTCGCAGACCGGTTATGGGCGGCAAAAGAATCGCTTCGTAGTCGGCCTTCGGCCTCCCTCGGGGGGAGGCGAGAAAACCAAGCCAGTCCCCAAATGGCGCTGTCCGTCGCATATGGAGCGATACGATCTATTGTATAAAAATGCGGAAAACATGGAAAGGAGTATAAAGATGAACATTGTGACGGTGTCGTTTCGCGGACGCGCGCCCAGCCCCGCGCGCATCGCGATAGGGCGGCAGGGCGACAACGGCGTGACGGGGTTATTGTTTGAGACCGAGCGGCGC
>CAWVLE010000158.1:0-4366 GCA_963929805.1 uncultured Eubacteriales bacterium
TCGTTCAGCAGGGCGGTTTTGCTTGTCCCTTTGTGATTATTCTCTTGAGAGTACCGGGCGGACACGAAATAGTATCAATCCAGTATCCAGAGCCACAGCGACGGGCAAAAAAGCCTGTATTCATGCGGGTTTTCGCCGTTTCGAGCGTCATTCCCATTCAATGGTTCCCGGCGGTTTGGAAGTGATATCGTACACGACGCGGTTGACGCCGGGCACCTCGCCGATGATGCGGGCGACCACCTTTTTGAGCACGGGATAGGGGATTTCGGCCGCTTCCACGGTCATGGCGTCGTCGGTGGTAACCGCGCGCAGCGCCACGCAATTGGCATAGGTGCGGCCGTCGCCCATCACGCCCACCGTGCGCACGCCGGTGAGCACGGCGAAAGACTGCCATATCTTTTCCGACAGGCCGGCCTTATCCAGTTCCTCCAGATATATGGCGTCGCAGCGGCGCAGCAGGTCCAGCCGCTCCCGGGTCAATTCGCCGATGCAGCGCACGGCCAGGCCCGGCCCGGGGAAGGGCTGGCGCCAGAGCATATCGTGGGGGATGCCCAAAGCCGCGCCCACCTGGCGCACCTCGTCCTTAAACAGCATGGCCAGCGGTTCTACGATCCGGTCTTTTTTAAACAGCGAATCCTCCGGCAGGCCGCCCACGTTGTGGTGGCTTTTAATGGTGGCCGATCCGCCCATGCCGCTTTCGATGCGGTCGGGATAGATGGTGCCCTGCAGCAAAAACTGCGCGCCGGTCTTTCGCGCCTCTTCCTCAAACACGCGCACAAACAGCTCGCCGATGATCTTACGCTTGCGTTCGGGATCGGTCACGCCCCTGAGCGCGGCCAGAAAGCGTTCGGAGGCGTCCACGTGTATGATGTTCAGCCCCATATTCCTGTGATAGGTATCCATCACCTGACGCGCCTCGTCCTGGCGCAGCAGGCCGTGATCCACAAACACGCAGGTGAGCTGGCCCTTATTAAGCGCGCGGCCGGCCAGCACGCAAGCCACCGAGGAATCCACGCCGCCCGACAGCCCGGCCACCACCTTGCCGTCGCCCACCTGTGCGCGCAGGCCTGAAATCATGGCCTCGATCTGGTCTTCCGGGCGGTATCCGCCCTGGCAGCCGCAAACGCCAAAGACAAAGTTTTTCAAAATTGTGCGGCCCTCTGCCGTATGGTTTACCTCGGGGTGAAACTGCACGCCGTACAGCCCGCGCGCGGGGTTGGAAAAGGCCGCCGCCGGGCAGTTTTTCGTATGCGCGTCCACGCGGAACCCCTGCGGAAGCTGGCACACAAAGTCGGTGTGATTCATAAAAACCGCCGTGCTTTTGCTTACGCCCTCAAACAGCGCGCCGCCGTCCACGCACAGCTCGGTATGGCCGTATTCGCCCACGTCCGCGCGCCGCACGCCGCCGCCGCAAATGTGGTTGATCAGCTGCATTCCATAGCATATGCCCAGCACCGGCACGCCCAGCGCGGTCAGGTCGTCGCCCGGCGCCGGCGCGTCCTGCGCGTACACGCTGCCCGGCCCGCCGGTGAGTATCACGCCGCGCAGCCGGCCGTCCCGCCACGCGCTCGCCGGTTGGGTGTAGGGCAAAATTTCGCAATATACGCCCATCTCGCGCACGCGCCGCGCGATTAACTGGTTATACTGGCCGCCGAAATCCAGTATGATAATTTTTTCCCGGTTTGGCATGTGCCCCTTTTCCTCCCCCACGTTTTATTTTAGTTGGCCGTATTTAAGCGCGGCCTCCACCAGCCCGGAAAACAGCGGATGCGGACGGTTGGGCCGGGATTTGAATTCCGGGTGAAACTGCACGCCGATAAACCAGGGATGGTTTTCCAGCTCCACGATTTCGGCCAGGTTGCGCCCGGGATTGACGCCGGTCACGCGCATGCCGTTTTCCTCAAAGGCCCGCGTAAAATCGTTATTGAACTCATAGCGGTGCCTGTGCCGTTCCGCGATATTTTCGCCGCCGTACAGCGCGCGCGCCAGGCTGCCCTCCCGCAAGCGGCAATCGTAGCGGCCCAGGCGCATCGTGCCGCCGGTCTGTTCCAGCCCTTCCTGACCGGGCATCAGATCGATTACCGGATAGGGCGTATCTTTATCAAATTCTGTGGACGAGGCGCCCGCAAGGCCCATCACGTTGCGCGCAAACTCCATCACGGCCACCTGCATGCCCAGGCAGACGCCCAGATAGGGCACGCCGTGTTCGCGCGCGTAGCGCGCGGCGAGCATTTTGCCCTCTATGCCGCGCCCGCCGAAACCGCCGGGCACCAGTATGCCCTGCACATCACCCAGTTCCTTTTCCAGGTTGGCGCCGCCGTCCTCGCTTAAATCGTCGGCCAGCACCCATTTTATGTTGACGCGGGTGCGGTGCGCGATGCCGCCGTGGTTAAGCGCTTCCACCACCGACAAATACGCGTCGTGCAATTGAATATATTTGCCCACCAGCGCGATGGTAACGGTACGCTCGGGTTTTTGAAAGCGCTGGGTAAGCTCTGTCCAGTCGTCCAGATCGGGCGCGCGCTTTTCCAGGCCCAGCCGCTCGCATACCTTGTCGGCAAACTGTTCGCGCTCCAGCATCAGCGGCACTTCGTAAAGCGATTCGGCGTCCAGGTTTTGTATGATGTACCGGGCGGGCACATTGCTAAACAAGGCCAGCTTATTGCGGATATCCGCGGGCACGGGATAATCGCTACGGCATACCAGCATGCCCGGCTGTATGCCCTGGCTTTGCAGAAGCTTTACCGAGTGCTGCGTGGGTTTGGTCTTTAACTCCTGGCTGCTTTTGAGATAGGGAATCAGCGTCACGTGGATAAACAGGCTGTCGCCTGGATCGATTTCCCACTGAAACTGGCGTATGGCTTCCAGAAAGGACTGGCCCTCGATGTCGCCCACCGTACCGCCAATTTCGGTAATCACCACGTCCACGCCCTCGCTTACCCGCCGGATCTTATCCTTAATTTCGTTGGTAATGTGAGGAATGATCTGCACCGTGCCGCCGTTATAGCCGCCCTCGCGCTCCCGGCGCAGGACGCTGAAATATACCTGGCCGGAAGTGACGGAGCTGTAGCGGGTCAAATTGGTATCCACAAAGCGCTCGTAGTGCCCCAAATCCAGATCGGTTTCCGCGCCGTCCTCGGTTACGAACACCTCGCCGTGCTGATAGGGGTTCATGGTCCCGGGGTCCACATTCAGGTAGGGGTCAAACTTTTGAATAACCACGCTAAAGCCCCGCGCCTTGAGCAGGCGTCCGAGCGATGCGGCTGTAATGCCCTTGCCCAGCGATGAGGCAACGCCGCCGGTAACGAACACATATTTGGTCGCCATTTACGCCACTTCCCCCTTCTAATTTATTTTTTCAGGATATACGCGCGCGGATGGTTTTGCAACGCGTGTTTGTTGAATATTTTTTTATGTTTTGGATATCCCGCCTGGAACAAAATTTCTATAAAAAGTGCAAATTTAATGCCTAAACAGTATATCTAAGACGCCCTACGTGCATACTCTAAACCAACAGGCAATTTAGGGAGGGGATAAAATGGCCGAATCTATCGCAAACATCACTCGCAAATCCGGTTGGAGCGACGCGGAAAACAACCTGCTGTGGGAAACCGCCGACGAGGCGCAGCAGCAGGGGTTGCCGCTTAAGGCGGTATTTGAGCGTATCGCGAGCCAGACCGGGCGTCGCCCAAACAGCATACGCAATTATTACTACGCGCAGGTGCGCGAGCGTTGCGGCGGACAACCGCGCGCCGCCCGCTTTGTGCCCTTCACCGAGGACGAAGTGGAAAAGCTGCTCTTTGCGGTATTGCGCGACCGCGCGCAGGGGCGCTCCGTGCGTTCCTGCCTGCAAAGGCTATCCGGCGGCAACCATTCGCTGATGCTGCGCTACCAGAACAAATACCGCTCGGTAATCAAAACCCGGCCCGAGCTGGTCTCCCGCGTGGTGGATCGCCTGCGCGCCGAGGGCGTGGAGGCGACGCAGCCCGAGGTCAACCACCGCAATCGCGTAACGCTGGAGGAGGCCTGCCAGAACCTGACCCAGAGCGTACACAAATCCGGCGACCCGGAACTGGTACGGGCGCTGGGCACGCTGTGCCAGTATCTTACGGGCGAGCGCGCCATTCAGCCCCAGTCCCGAAGCACGTTGGGCGTGCGGCTGGATCTATACCGCATGGCGCTGGAAGAAAAGCGCGCCGAACAGCAGGCGCTGTGCCAGGCGGCAAACGAATTGATCGAACCGGTAAAGGAATATCTGGTCAAAGGCGCGCAGGAACGCCAGCTTTGCCTGGACCGTTTTTGCGAGGATCTGTCCGGGCGCATCGGCGCGTTGGAGGCCTGTATTAACCGGGCCGGCGCGGGCGAG
>CAWVLE010000159.1:0-3256 GCA_963929805.1 uncultured Eubacteriales bacterium
GCACGAATCCGCCGCGCATGTCGCCGGATTCGATTAGAACTTGGAGGGCTTCGGCCCTCCAAACCACCCGGAAGGGTTTTTTGACAGCCAAGGGGCGGCGTGGCATTTTGCCATGCCGCCCCTGTTTATTGCGCGTAAACAGGAAAAATGTGGCCCGAAGCGTACGCGGCGGTATATAATATGCTAACAATAAGCCGCGCGGTTGACTTTGGACCGCCGGTTTTGTATACTGGACGCACAGCATAAAAGGAGGACGGGCACATGACGGCCATATGGCGTGACCGCAAACGGATTTTGGGCATGCCCATCAGCTTCACGCGCTATACCCTTACAGACAGGCTGGTCGTGCAGGACGCAGGACTAATGACTACCGTGCATGACGAGGTGCAGCTTTTCCGGGTAAACGACGTGAAGGTGGTGCGCTCGCTATGCAACAAAATGGTCGGCTGCGGTACGATTATACTGTATTCTTCGGACAAGAGCCATCCGCAATTTCACATCCGCAACGTAAAGGACGCGCTTCGGGTAAAGGATTTGATTATGGAGCGCGTGGACGAGGAGCGGCGGCGCAACCGCGTTTTGAGTAACGACCTGCTTACCGGCGGAGAATTGGCCCAGGACTGCGAGGACATCGGGAGCGACCTGGAATAGAGCGGCGCCTGTGAAATTTGCGTTTCTCGCTTGCAAAAAGGACAAGCTGCTGCTATAATACAATTTATAATTGGCGATGAAGGAGAAGAGTAACCGCGTAAAACCCGCCGTGCAGAGAATGCGCGCCACCGGCTGAAAGCGCGCTGGGCAGGTAAACGGTGAAAGTTCGCTCCGGAGCTTTTGCGTTGAGCGGCGCGGCCGGGTAGGCGCAGACGGATTCATCCACGTTAGCAGGATGAGAGGTTCCCGCCCTATTTGTTTGCGCGGGGACGAATTTGGGTGGTACCACGCGTTTGCGCGTCCCTTTCTTTCGCAGGGAAGGGGACGCTTTTTTTATCCATGAAAAGCATGAGGGAGGCACAACCGATGCAGGAGCAATTGGCAAAAATTAAACAGCGGGTAATTGAGGAGCTGGACTCCATAAAGGATTCGGCCGCGCTGGAGCAGCTGCGCGTGCGCGTGATGGGCAAAAAGGGCGAACTGACCAGCCTGCTGCGCGGCATGGGGCAGGTGCCGGCCGAGCAACGCCCGGCCATTGGTCAACTGGTCAATTCCACGCGCGAAAGCCTGGAAGCCGCGATAGAAGAACATGCCGAAAAGCTGCGCAAGCTGGAGCGCGAGCGTAAACTGCGCGAGGAGACCATCGACGTTACCCTGCCGGGCCCCGCGCGCCTGGCCGGCAGCCTGCACCCGATGAACATCGTGCTGGAAGAACTTATGACCATCTTTACCGGCATGGGCTTTGAAGTGGTGGAAGGCCCGGAAGTGGAATACGACCATTATAATTTTGAATTGATGAACCTGCCCAAAAACCATCCGGCGCGCGACGCGCAGGATACCTTTTATATCGACGACGAAATCGTGCTGCGCACCCACACGTCGCCCGTGCAGGCCCGCATTATGACCACCCGCAAACCGCCCATTCGCATCGTGTGCCCGGGCCGCGTTTACCGGGTGGACGAGGCCGACGCCACGCATTCGCCGGTATTCCACCAGATGGAAGGGCTGGTAATCGACGAAAATATCTCCATGGGCGATTTGAAGGGCACGCTGGATACCTTTGCCCGGCGCCTGTACGGCGAAGGGGTCACCACGCGCTTCCGTCCTTCGTTTTTCCCGTTTACCGAGCCCAGCGCGGAGGTAGACCTGACGTGCGCCTCCTGCGGCGGAAAGGGCTGCCGCATGTGCAAGGGTACCGGCTGGATCGAGGTGTTGGGCGCGGGCATGGTAAACCCCAAGGTGCTTGAAATGTGCGGCATCGACCCGGTCAAGTACAGCGGGTTTGCGTTCGGCATGGGCATAGAGCGCCTGGCCATCCTTAAATACAACGTGCCCGATATGCGTTATTTGTACGAAAATGACCTGCGCTTCCTGTCGCAGTTCCGATAAGGGAGGATAAAGCTATGAAAGTGCCGATGAAATGGCTAAGGGAATATTTGGATACCGATTTGTCCGCGCAGGCGTATGCCGAACGCATGGTGATGACCGGCACGGGCGTGGAAGAAATTACCAATACCGGCGACGGCTTTGACAACGTGGTGGTCGGGCATGTTCTAACTTGCGTTCCCCATCCCGATTCGGACCATCTGCACGTGACGACCGTGGACGTGGGCGGCGAAAAGCCGTTAAACATCGTATGCGGCGCGCCCAACGTGGCCGAGGGCGAATATGTGGCGGTAGCGCTGGAAGGCGCGCGCCTGCCGGGCGGCATAAAGATAAAAAAAGGCAAGCTGCGCGGCGTGGTTTCCGAAGGCATGCTCTGCTCCGGGCCCGAGCTGGGCGTGCCGGAAGGGCTGTATCCGCACTGCGGCGACGAGGGCATTTTGCTCTTTCTCAAGCCGTACAGGCCGGGCACGGACGTAAAGGAGATATTTGGCCTGGGCGACGACGTGGTAGATTTTGAAATTCTGGCCAACCGTCCCGATTGTCTGAGCGTATGGGGCATCGCGCGCGAAAGCGCTGCGGTGTTGGATAAGCACCTGATACTGCCCGAAATCGCCGTGGAAGAAACGGGCGCAGGCACGATTGACGATTACGCCACCATCCGCGTGCTGGACGATACGCTGTGCCCGCGCTACTGCGCGCGCGTGATTACCGATGTTAAAATCGGCCGCTCGCCCGATTGGATGCGCGCGTATCTTAACGCGGCCGGCGTGCGGCCCATCAACAACATTGTGGATATAACCAACTTCGTCATGTTGGAAACCGGGCATCCCATGCACGCGTTCGATCTTTCCAAAGTGCGCGATCAAACCATCGTGGTGCGCCGCGCGCATCCGGGCGAGATATTGACCACGCTGGACGGTAAAGAGCACGCGCTGTCGGAGGATATGCTGGTAATCGCCGACGCGCAGAACGCCACCGGCCTGGCCGGCATCATGGGCGGCGAGGAATCGGAAATTGTGGAAGGCACCACCACGGTGTTGTTTGAAAGCGCCACGTTCGACCGCACCAGCATCCGCCTGACCACCCGCGCGCTGGGCATGCGCACGGAGGCCAGCAGCCGTTTTGAAAAGGGCGTGTGCGTTAATTCCACGCTGGAGGCGCTCGAGCGCGCCTGCATGCTGGTCAATATGTTGGAATGCGGCCGCGTAGTGCCGGGCGC
>CAWVLE010000160.1:0-19186 GCA_963929805.1 uncultured Eubacteriales bacterium
AATCCGGCGACATGCGCGGCGGATTCGTGCGCCTTGCGCTGCAAGGCTTCCTTACGCTGTTTCCCGCCCGGGAGCCCTTCGGGGGCGATAGGGAAACAGCGCTTTACACTCGAAAAAGAACGCCGCAGGCGGACTTTTTCGACACACGGAGCCGCGCGGCTGTTAAATGATTCGCGTTACACGGCCGGATCGGCCTGAGCGGCCTGATTCTGGCCGGACACTTCCAGGTAAAAGGCGGCGTGCGCGCTCATCATATAGGGCATTACCCAGATAAAGCCGATGCCCATGGTCAGCGAGCATAGCAGCGCCCACCCGATAAAGCTGAACTCCAAACAGAACAGGCGGAATTTGTTGCCCTGCATCATCTTGCGCGAGCGGGTAATGGCCTCGAGCGGGCCGACGGATGGATCGTCAGCCATGATAAAGGGCGCCATCGCGTAGCTGTAGGCCTTGACAATGCCGGGAATAATGAAAAGCAACGCCCACAGCATGGTAAACACGTATTGCAGCAAATACAGCCCAACCGCCTTGAACCAGCGCGGCATAAAGCAAAACAGGGTGGGAACGGGCGCGTCCTGACGGCGATGGAGGCGCAGGAAGAAAACGTAAATGCCAATGGAAAGCGGAACGGAGACCAGCAGTATGCCCAGATTGATGAGCAACATGGCCACAGACAACTGAGGCGGAATCTGATCGGGATAAAACGCCAGCTGCCAAAAAGCCTGGCTCAGATGATAATATCCAAACGCGAAGGCGACTACAATGCAGATCAGAACATAAAGCAGATATACGCCGACCGCGCGGCCCCAATTATTCTGCAACGCCCGGCGCGCCTGCGCTCGAAAATCCGAAGCATGCATACAAAAACACCCCTTCGTTTTTCATTCGCTTAATTATATCATAACGAGCATGCGGGCGCAAGCGGGGCGCATGAAACGGCCGCCGCGTTATAAACGCAGCGGCCCGGATAAACGCTTTTACGGCGGGTTACACGCCCATGCGCTCGGTGCGAAGCTTTTCACCCAGCGTCTGGTTGGTTACGCGCACGTGGCCCTTAAGCGGCACGATCTTGGCGTCGATGGCGTCCAAAATCCAGGAAGGCTGGGGGAAGAACACGTCTTCCAGCTCGTGCGCCGGGGTGATCCAGTTCTTGGATGCCACCACGACCGGCGGCGCGTCCAGCTCGTCAAACGCCATTTCCGTGACGTTGCGGGCAACCTCGCTGGCAAAGGAGCCGCGCTCGCACGCGTCGGTCACGATGACCAGGCGCCCGGTCTTCTTCACGGATTCGATTACGGTTTCATAATCGAAGGGCACCAGCGTACGCGCGTCGATTACCTCGGCGTTCATGCCGTATTTGTCGCGCAGCGTGTTGGCCGCCTCCATTACGCGATAGAGCACCGCGCCGAAGGACAGAATGGTGATATCGTCGCCCTTGCGCTTTACGTCGGCCTTGCCGAAGGGGATTTCGTAATAGCCGGTGGGCACGCCGCCCTCCACAAACTGCTCGCCCACGTCGTAGATGCGCTGGCTTTCAAAGAACACCACGGGATCGGTGCCCGCCAGGGCGGCGGCCATCAGGCCCTTGGCGTCGTAAGGCGTGGCGGGGAAGGCCACCTTCAGGCCGGGGATATGGGCGGTCAGCGAAGTCCAATCCTGGGAGTGCTGCGCGCCGTATTTGGAGCCCACCGACACGCGCAGTACCAGCGGCATGCGGATTACGTCGGCGGACATGGCCTGCCATTTGCTCATCTGGTTAAACACTTCGTCGCCCGCGCAGCCCAGGAAGTCGCAGTACATCAATTCCACCAACGCGCGGCCGCCGGCCATGGCGTAGCCTACGCCGCTGCCCACGATGGCCGATTCGCTGATGGGCGCGTTGAACAGCCGGTGATAGGGGAGCGCCTCGGTCAGGCCGCGATACACGGCAAACGCGCCGCCCCAGTCGCGCACGTCTTCGCCGTACGCCACCAGCGTGGGATCCTTATAGAAGCGGTCGATAATGGCCTCGAACAGGCCGTCGCGCAGCTGGAACACTTTGTTCTTGGACATCTGCTTGCCGTCCTTCATGTAGAAGCGTTCCTTATTGGCGATGGCTTTTACGCGCGGGTTCTCCTCAAGCGGCATCAGCACGTCGCAGGGCGCGTCGGAGCAGGCCTCCACGTGTCCGTTGGAGAACATCATGCCGGCGATGGCGTCCGGATTGGCCGTAAGATCCATGCGCGGAGACACCTTTTCGTCGATTGCCAGTTTAAAGTTGCGGAAAATGGATTCGTGTACGTCGTGCCGGATCTGATCCAGCTCGCCCTCGGAAGCCACGCCCGCGTCCAGCAGCTGCGCGCGGTAGGTGACGATGGGGTCCACTTCCTGCCAGGCCGCGATTTCTTCCTTGGTGCGGTAGGAGGAGGAATCCGACGGGCTGTGTCCGGCAAAGCGATAGGTCAAAACGTCCAACAGCACCGGGCCCTCGCCCTTGAGCAACAGCTCCTTTTTGCGGCCCACCGCGTCGATGACGGCCAACGGGTTGAAGCCGTCCACGCGCTCGGCGTGCATCTGGTTGGGGTTAAAGCCCACGCCCATGCGCGCCAATACGTCGTAGGCCATGGTTTCGCCGGTGGTCTGGCCGCCCATGCCGTACTGGTTGTTGAAGATGTTGAACAATACCGGCAGGCCGCCCTTCATGCCGTCCTCCCACAGGGTGTTGAACTGGCCCATGCCGGCAAAGTTGAGCGCCTCCAGCACGGGGCCGCGGCCCAGCGAACCGTCGCCCAGGTTGGCTACGACGATGCCCTTTTGGCGGTTGACCTTTTTATACAGCGCGGCGCCCGAAGCGATGGTGCCCGAGCCGCCCACGATGGCGTTGTTGGGATAGATGCCAAAGGGAGTAAAGAAGGTATGCATGGAGCCGCCCAGGCCGCGGTTAAAGCCGGTCTTACGGGCAAATATTTCGGCCATGGCGCCGTAGAGCAGGAAGTTGATGGCCAAATCCTTTACCGTGGCGTGGGGCTCGGTCTCGGCAACGCGCAGAATTTCGCCGCCGAAGAAACCTTCCATGATTTTGAGCAGCTCGTCGTCGGACAGCTTTTCAATGGCGGACAGGCCCTTGGCCAGAATTTCGCCGTGGCTGCGATGCGAACCGAAGATAAAGTCGTTTACATCCAGATGGAAGGCCTCGCCCACGGCGGAAGCTTCCTGCCCCATGGAAAGGTGGGCCGGGCCGGGATGGTTGTAAGCGACGCCGTCAAATTCGCCGGTGGTCTTGATCAGGTTGATCATGGTTTCAAATTCGCGCAGCACCAGCATGTCCCGATAGATGGTTTTGAACTGCTCGGGCGTAAAGTTGATCAGCTCGTCGCGCACGGTTTTCTGGTATTGATTGATCGGTATGGGTTCAAAGGTTAGCTGGCCGCTTTTGCGCATTTTGGCCGGATCGATAAACAGTTGCTTGGACATTGCTCGTCACTCCTAATAAAATTAGTCGTTAAACTCCCAGATAACCTCGCGGATGATTTCGCTTACGGTGGGATGGGGGAAGATGATCTCCTTGGCGTCGGTTACGCGCAACTCGCTTTCGATCATCTCGGCCGCGCCCCAGATAATTTCAGAGGCGTATCCGCCGATCATGTGCACGCCGATGACGTTGCGGTGCTTTTTGTTTATCAGCACCTTGCAAAGCCCGTCCTCGCCCTCGTTTTCGGCCACAAAGCGGCCGGCGTAACGCATGGACAGCTTTTTCACTTCAAAGTCGATGCCCGCTTCGCGCGCGCCCTCTTCGGTGTAGCCCACGCCCGCGACCTCGGGTTTGGTATAAATGACCGAGGGATTGGCGGTATAGCGCATTTTATCGCGCTTGCCCAGCATGGTGTTTACGGCCACTTCGCTTTCGCGATAGGCGGTGTGGGCCAGCATGTGATGGCCGTTTACGTCGCCCGCGGCATACACGTTTTCCACGTTGGTGCGGCCCCGGTCGTCGGTTACGATGCCCGCGCGGCTGGTCTCCACGCCGATGGTTTCAAGGCCCAGGCCCTGGAAATCCGCGCGGCGGCCGATCGAGCAGAGCACCTTGCCGGCGATTACCTCAACCGGTTTGCCGTCCTTGTCCTCGCAAAGCACCTTGCCGTCCTCAACGCCGGTAACCTTGGTGCCCAGCAGGAAGGTGACGCCTTTTTTCTGGTACTCTTTTAACAGTATGGAGCGGATTTCACCGTCGGTGGGGCCGGCGATGTGATCCAGCATTTCAATTACGGTAACCTCGGCGCCCGCGGTGTTGTAATAGGCGGCCATTTCCAGGCCGATGACGCCGCCGCCGATGATGGCCAGCTTTTTGGGAACCTCGGGCAGTTCCAGCACTTCGCGGTTGGTCAGCACAAAGCCGGAAGCGTAGTGCTCGCGCAGCCCGGGAATGGGCGGCATGACCGGCACCGAACCCGAGGCGATCAAAAGGCGCGCGGCCGTCTGTTCGCCGCTGTCGCTTACCACCTTAAAGCCGCCTTCCACGCGCCCGGCGATGGTGGCCTTTTCGCGGATGACGGTTACGCCCGCGCCCTTCATCTTCGCGCCCACGCCGGATACCAGCGTGCGCACAACTTTGCCGCGCCGGGCGACGACCGCGGCGTGATCCAATTTTGCGCCCTCAACCTTGACGCCGTATTTGTCGCCGTGGGTAGCGTATTCGTAAATCTTGGCCGAGTGAAGCAGCGCCTTGGAGGGAATGCAGCCCTCGTTTAAGCACACGCCGCCCAGCGAACGCATTTCGTACAGACAGGTTTTCAGCCCCGCGTGGGCCGCGCGCTCCGCGGCCAGATAGCCGGCGGGGCCGCCGCCGATTACGATCAGATCAAACATTTATCCATTCATCCTTTCGCCAGAAGCAGCGTGAAATTTTCCAGATTGGCGCACAGGTCGCGCAGGAAGCGCGAGGCGGGCGAACCGTCCAGCGCCCTGTGATCGTAGGTCAGGGACAGGCGCATGCACGGATAGGGCTTAAGCTCGCCGTTTACCTCTTTTACGCGGGTAGTAATGGTGTTGACGCCCAAAATGCCGGTCTGCGGCGGGTTGATTACCGGGGTGAAATGCTCGATGCCCAGCGAACCCAGGTTGGACACGGTGAAGGAACCGCCCTTTAGATAATCCGGGTTGATGGTGCCGCTCTGGCATTCCTTGGCCAGCTTTTTGGCCGTGTCGGACAGCTCTTTAAGGCTCATCTTGTCGGCGCCGAAAATGGTGGGAACCATCAGCCCGCGCTCGGTATCCACCGCCATGCCCAGGTTGACGCCGCGGAAGTATTTCATGGTTTTGCCGTCGTCGATCAGGTTGGCGTTGAGCGCGCGGTGCTCGCTCATCATCAGCGTGCGGGAAACGGCAAAGAGGATGATGTCGTTTAAGGTGATGCGGCTCATACCCATGGCCTCGCCCTTTTCCTTAAACAGCTTGCGCATGGCCTGAATCTGGGTGCAATCGAAGCTGGAGGTATGGGTAAGCTGCGCCATGGAAGAGAGCGAAGCGCTCATGGCGCGGGCGATTACCTTACGCATGTTGGTCATGGGTTCGGTATAGCTGTCGTCGCAGGGCACGCCCTTGACGGCGGCCGGAGCGCTTTCGGGCGCGGCCTGCGCGGCGGGCGCGGCCTGGGGCTTTTCCAGATCGGACAGCGTGACGCGGCCGCCCATCCCCGTGCCTTCCACGCCGCCGGCGTAGCAAGCGCGCGCCGCCGGGGAAACCACATACCCCTTGTCGGCCAGCGCCTGCACGTCGCGGGCGATTACGCGGCCGTCCGGACCGGTGGGAACCACGCGGCTTAAGTCGGCGCCGGTCTTTTCGGCGAGCGCCTTCGCGCGGGGCGAAATCTTCATATTGCCCAAATCGATCGCGGGCGCGGCGGTTTCTTCTTCTACAGCCGCCGCTTCGGCCTGCGCGGCGGGCGCGGCGGCCTGCTCGGGCGCGGCCTGTTCGGCGGCCTGACCCGCGCCGGGATCAAACTGGGCGAAACTTTCGCCCGCTTCGCCGATTACGCACATATTGCTCAGGCAGGGCACGTCGTCGCCCTCCTGAAAGAAAACGGCCAACAGGGTGCCCTCGACTTTAGCTTCTTCCTCGAAAGCGGCCTTGTCGGTCTCATAGGAAAACAAAATGTCGCCCACCGCGACCTTATCGCCGGGTTGTTTAAACCATTTTGTTACAATACAGCTTTCCACCGTGTTACCCTGACGGGGCATAATTACAGGTACGGCCATAAGCATCCTCCTAATTATCCGATTAAAATTACCCACTACATAGAGTGTAACAACCTTTGAATATGGATTCAATCAATAAACGATATATTTTCCAAATTTTAATCTTATTTAACATGTCAAACGCAAAAATCATGGCGATATGCTGTAAAACGCCGTGGGCGGATTGGAAAGCGGCCATATAAAAACGCGCGTTCGTGGACGCGAAAGGCGCCGCAGGATCGCGGCGGCGCGCGCCGTCCGAGCGCGGGGGACGGGTTAAATCTTGCGCCCAAATCGAGCTCGCGCAAGGGTTTTCAACTAAACTGCTTGCATGCGGGCCAAAAACCTTGTATACTATTTATATAAGGGTCTGTTTCCGGCCTGCGAAATACCCTGTGGAGGTCATGATATGGATTGTAAATTCAGAACGGAGCTGGGCACGGTTACGGTTAGCGAGGAAGTTTTGCTCAAGGTTGCCGGATATACGGCGCTGGAGTGCTACGGAATCGTTGGCATGGCGGCTAAGCGCAGCACGGACGGCTTTGTCCAGATGTTGGGCAGGGAAAATCTGGGCCGCGGCGTGCGGGTAAAGCCTGCCGACGAAAGCGTGGACGTGGAACTGTTCATCATCGTGGAATATGGCATTTCCATTGGGGCGGTGGCGGACGCCATCATTGACACCGTGAAATACAAAATCGAACATTTGACCGGTATCAAGGTAAACCGGGTCAACGTTTCCGTAGAGGATATACGCGTATAGCAAGCCGCTTGGACGCATCTGAGCGGCGCGCGGGGCGCGCCGTCCGGATTTGCGCGTTTGCCGGCCCGCCTGTGGCGGGCATTGCGGTGTAGGAGGGAATAGTTTTGCCAATTGCTTCAATAGATGGAATGATGCTTAAGGATATGTTTTTGTCCGGCGCCGCACTGCTGAACAAAAACCGCTCGAGCATAGACGCGCTCAACGTATTTCCGGTGCCTGACGGAGACACGGGCACCAATATGTCCCAGACGATCAATTCCGCGGTAAAGGAGCTTGGCGAGCGCGCCTTTCCCACGGTAAGCGAGGTGGCCGCCTGCGTGGCGCGCGGCGCGCTTAAAGGGGCGCGGGGAAATTCGGGCGTTATCCTCAGCCAGATTTTTCGCGGCATTTCGCGGGGGCTGGAAGGCGCGGAGGAAATGGACGCCGCGCTGTTTGTCAAGGCCCTGCGCATGGGCGCGGATACCGCCTATAAGGCGGTAATGAAGCCCAAGGAGGGCACGATACTGACGGTGGCCCGCGTTATTGCCGAGGAGCTGGAAAAGGAAGCCGGCCGTACCGACGATATGCTGGAGCTTATGCAGCGCGTGGTTACGGTAGGCGACGCGATACTTAAGCGTACGCCTGAAATGTTGCCCGTGCTTCGGCAGGCGGGCGTGGTGGACTCGGGCGGGAAAGGCCTGATGGTGGTATACGCCGGCTTTCTGGCCGCGCTGCGCGGCGAGGCGATCGAGGAAGGGACGCCCGAGGCGGGCGCCGCGCCGCTGCCCGGCGAATTTGTGGACGACCATGAGGCGATTTCGATCGAGGACATCAAGTTTGGCTACTGTACCGAGTTTATCGTGTCGCATCCCAAGCCGGATATGCGCGACAGCGACGTGGAACGGCTGCGCAAGCGGCTGGAGCGCATTGGCGATTGCGTGCTGGTGATCGGCGACCTTGAAGTGGTAAAGGTACACGTACATACCAACGACCCCGGCAAGGCCATACAGATGGCGCTGGAGCTGGGCGAATTGGACGCCATTAAAATCGACAATATGTTTGAAGAGGCGCGCGAGCGCCAGGCCAAGCGCCAGGCGGCGGAACGCGAGATGAAGCCGTTTGGCATCGTATCGGTGGCGCTGGGCCCCGGCCTGGTAAATATATTTGGCGATTTGCAGGTGGATCAGGTGGTGGACGGCGGCCAGACCATGAACCCCAGCATAGACGATTTGTATCAGGCGATTGAAAATACCAACGCGCGCGAGGTGTTTGTGCTGCCCAACAACACCAACATCATTCTTGCCGCGCAACAGGCCGCCGAATTGACCAAGAAAAAGGTGCACGTGCTTTCTACCAAATCGGTGCCCATGGGCGTGGCGGCCGCGGTCGCCTTCATGCCGGATTTGTCCGGCGAGGAAAACGCGCGCCGCATGCAGGAAGCCGCCGAACGCGTGCATACCGCGTCCATCACTTACGCCGTGCGCGACACCACCTTCGACGGGCGTGAAATCCATCAGGGCGATATCATGGGCCTGATCGACAACAAGATTGAACTGCTGGGTTCGGACGTGGGCGAGGTGGCCCGCGAAATAATCGGCCAGATGGTATCGGACGAGAGCGAACTTATCACCATTTACTACGGCCAGGATATGTCCGAGCAGGAGGCGCTTGAGCTTAAGGAAGATTTCAGCGGACGGTTCGACATGTGCGACGTGGCCGTATACGCGGGCGGGCAGCCGCTTTACTATTATTTGATCGCGGTTGAGTAGCGCCTGTGTTTGAATGAAGGATTCCGGCGCCGCCCTGGCCCTTCCGGCATGGAAGGGCCGTTTGCTTGTAAAGGGAGTTTGACAATGGACATCCAGCTAAGCGCCGTAAAAGGCCTGGGGCCCGCGCGGCTTAAAGCGCTTGAACAGGCGGGCATTACCACGGTAAGAGCGCTGATTAACCTGTTGCCGGTGGACTATCGCGATATGACCGACATCCGCCCGCTGGGCAGCCTGAACGCGGGCGACGTGGCGGCCGTGCGGGTGTACGTGGAAGGCGCGGCGCGCGAGGCGCGCGCCGGCCGGCTGCTGATTACCCGCGCGCGCGTAACCGACGGAACCGCTACGGTAAACGCCGTGTGGTATAACCAGCCCTGGCTCAAGCGCTCCATCCGGCCGGACGGGCAGCTTTTGCTGTATGGCCGCCTGGAAAAGCGCAACGGCTCGACCCAGCTTACCAGCCCGTCGATCGAACATGAAGAGGCGATTATCCCAATTTACCGGCAAATCGCGGGCATTCCGGGAAAAGCGTTGCGCCAGGCCATAGTTTGCGCGTTGGACGCCTGCGACGGCCAGTGGAAAGAGGAATTGCCCGAACCGCTGCGCCGGCGATACGGATTGTGCGAGCGAAACTTTGCCATGCGCGCCGCCCACCAGCCGCAAAGCCGCGAGGCGCTTAAGGCCGCGCGCACGCGGCTGGCCTTCGAGGAACTTTTGTGCTATCAGGTGGCGCTGGGGCTGATGCGCACGCACGCGGGCGCGGGCGTAAAAATTGACTGCACTTTAAAGGACGCGCAGGCGTTCTGGGCGGCCCAGCCTTATGCGCCGACCGGCGCGCAAAGCCGCGTTTTAGAGGAAATTATACGCGATATGGCCGCGCCGGAGGCGATGGCAAGGCTGGTGCAGGGAGACGTGGGCTGCGGCAAGACGGCGCTGGCCTTTGGCGCGATTTACGCCGCCGCGGCGCACGGGTGGCAATCGGCGCTCATGGCGCCAACGGAAATACTTGCCACGCAACACTACGAAAGCGCGCGCGCGCTGCTGGCGCCGTTGGGCGTTAACTGCCGCCTGGTGACCGGGTCCATGAAGGCGGGCGAGCGCCGCGAAGCGCGCCAGGCAATCGCGAGCGGCGAATGCAATTTGGCCATCGGCACGCACGCGCTTATATCGCAGGATATGCTCTATCACAACCTTGGCCTGGTTATTACCGACGAACAGCACCGTTTCGGCGTGCGCCAACGCGCGCAGCTGGGCGAAAAGGGCGCGTCGCCCAATGTGCTGGTCATGTCCGCCACGCCCATTCCCAGGACGTTGGCGCTGATTCTGTACGGGGATCTGGATGTGTCGGTGGTGGACGAACTGCCGCCCGGACGCAAGGGCGTAAAGACCCGCATCGTGCCGGAGGACCGGCGCGCGGGCATGTATCAGTTTATCGCCGGCCAGGCGGCGCTTGGCCGGCAGACATATGTGGTGTGCCCGCTGGTAGACGCTTCCGAAGCGGTGGAGGCGCGCAGCGCTGAGGAAGTATACGAATCGCTTCGTTCAGGCCCGCTTAAGGCGTTGCGGCTTGGACTGGTACACGGAAAAATGCGCCCGGCCGATAAAGACCGGATTCTGGAAGACTTTCACGAGGGCCGGCTGGACGTATTGGTGTCTACGACGGTGATCGAGGTGGGCGTAAACGTACCAAACGCCACGATTATGGTGATAGAAAACGCCGAACGGTTTGGGCTGGCGCAGCTGCATCAGCTGCGAGGCAGGGTTGGACGCGGCGCGGAAGAATCCTGGTGCTTTCTGCTTGCAGAACCGACCGAAAAACTGCGCCTGATGACACAAACCGGCGACGGTTTTATAATCGCTCAAAAGGATATGGAAATGCGCGGGCCGGGCGAACTGCTGGGGCTGCGCCAGTCGGGATCCATGACCATGGGAATAAGCAATTTCGCGGCGGATACTCAATTACTTAAACAGACCCATGACGAGGCGCGCGCGATCTTGAAAACGCCGCACGATGAACAATCCCGCGCGGTGATCGAATTGGCGCGCGGCATGTTTTCCGAATATCTGGAGCAGGGCCGCCTAAACTGATATATGGCTTGACGGCGGCGTGGAAATACGTTATAATACTTAAAACAGACCAATGTCTATATTTAGAATACCAAAACAAACCGAAGAAGGTGCGGCGTATGAAAAAAGGCGACGAGCGCAGAGAGGCGATTTTGGACGCGGCGGAGCGTCTTTTTTACGACAAAGGTTACGAGAACACTTCGGTGCAGGATGTGCTGGACAAGCTTAGTTTGTCCAAAGGCGGCTTTTATCATCACTTTGAGTCCAAGTTGAAACTGCTGGAGGCCATATGCGCCCGCCGGAGCGAACGCGCCTACCGGCAAAGCGAGGCGGCGGTGGAGGCGTGTACGGGCAACGCGGTCGCCAAGCTTAACGCGGTGCTTAGCCGTATCGCGTTTTTTGAATCGGACAGCGTGGATTATATCGTCATCATGCTCCAAGTGGTTTACCGCGACGGATGCGTGCAGCTGCGCGACGCGCTCAGCCGCATGACGCTGGAACGCTATCAGAATTTGATTACGCGCATTATCCACGAGGGCGTGGATCAAAAGCTGTTCTATACGCCTTTTCCCGACGGTATGGGCCGGATTATATTGATGCTCAATAACGCTCTAACCGACGAGACGGCCTGCCTGCTGTCGCAAATGATCAGGGACTCGGACCAGACGGGCGCGCTGCTGGAGCTTTTGGAGGCATACCGCTACAGCGTCGAAACGCTGCTCAACGCGCCGCACGGATCGATAGAAATTTTTGATTTGCAAAGTATCGTAGACCTGGCGGGCCGTCTGTGCGCCTACGCGGAGCAGTAGCGCATGGGAACGAAGACGCGCGCTTTTTCGTCAAACCCCTGTAAATTCATTACAATCGTTAGAAGGGGTGATGAGCCATGTTGCGAAAAATTCGCCGTAAAAAATGGGAATATATCGTTCGGCTGTGCGCGTTTTGCCTGATGTGCGCTTTGATCGGCATACCGGTGCTGGCGCAGGAGATGGGCGGCGAGCCGACTTCTGAAACGGCCGCAGCTCAGACGCTGCGGGCCACGCCGTCCGCGCAGGCGGAACTTGCGCCTACCCAGACGCCGGATGCGGCGGATGGGCCGGGAGGCGAAGCCGCGCAGGCCCCGGAAGGCACGCCGGAGGCGGACTGCGTCGTGCCGGCGCAGGCGACGCTGCCTCCGCTCAGGCTGAGCGGCCTGAAGATCGGCATTGATCCAGGGCATCAGCTGCACGCGAACAGCGAGCTTGAACCGGTTTCGCCCGGCGGAAAGGAGAAAAAGGCCAAAGTGTCCAGCGGTACGGCGGGGCGGTATACCGGCGTGGCGGAGCATGTGGTGAATCTGGACGTATCTTTACAACTTCGGGACGCGCTTGTGGCCGAGGGCGCCCAGGTGTATATGACGCGCGAAGAGGCGGACGTGGATATTTCCAATGTGGAGCGCGCGCAGATGATGAACGAACTGGAGGTAGACCTGGCGCTGCGCATCCATTGCAACGGCGTGGACAGCTCCAAAAAGAACGGCATAGGGCTGTATGTGCGCAAGACCGGCGAACAGGCGGAAGCATGTTACGAAGCGGCGCAGGCGATTTTGCCCGCGATGGTGGAGGCGACCGGCGCGCGTGAGGACGGCATATTTAAGCGCGATACCTATTCGGGGCTGAACTGGTCCACCGTGCCCAGCGTCCTGGTAGAAATGGGATACATGACCAATAAGGAAGAGGATATTAAGCTAAACGACCCCGAATACCAGCAAAAGCTTGTCCAGGGCATGGTGGAGGGAATCGCCGCCTATTTCGGCAGATAGCGGCCCCGGAAAACGGAAAAGAGCCGCGCATCCGGCGCTATGCCATATGAAAAGGGAAAATACCCCGACGCGATCAATTTTGCGCCGGGGTATTTTGCGCGATGCGCCTAGCGCTCGGGACAGGCGATAAGCAGGCTGCGCGGATGCAAGAGAAAATGCGCCTGTTTAACGTCTATAAGTTCTCCGTCCAGATTGATCGTAAGCGGGCTGGCTTCTATGTCGACGCGCCGCGCCTGTACGCGGCGCGTAATGGGAAACGCGCTGTGCCAGCCGGGAATGAAAAGCGGAAACAACAGGCACAAAACCAAGCGGGAGACGGGACGGATCAGCATGACGTCCAAACTTCCGTCGGCCGGATCGCTGCGCGGCGCTACGCGCATGCCGCCGCCGATGTACTGGCCGTTGGCGATGCTTATGATGGTAAAGGCCTCATCGAGCGGTTGGCCGTCGATCGTCACGCGGGCCTGTATGGGGAGAAAATGGCGTATGCCCAAAATGACGCCCAACAGATAGGGCGTAAGGCCGCTGAACCGGTGCTTAAATCGCTCCGTCTGGCGCAATACCTGGATATCAAAGCCGGTGCCAGCCACGTTCAGGAAAAAATGTTCGTTCATCTGGCATACGTCTATTAAACGTTGCGGACTGTCCAGCTGCTTTATAAGCGCTTTGACAGGATCGGGCGGCAGCTTAAAAATGCGGATAAAGTCGTTGCCGGTGCCGCAGGGCACAAAATACATGGGTACGCCGGTATTCATAAGCGCCTCCGCAACCCTGCCTAGCGTTCCGTCGCCGCCCAGCAACACCACCCCTTTACAACCCGCGCGAACCGCCTCCAGCGCCAATGCGCGCGATTGATCCGGCGTTTGGCTGACGTTGGTGAAGAAATCCAGCCCACGGCTTCCCAGCACTATTTCCACTTCGGGAAGTACGCTTAGCGGGCGGCCGCCGCCCGAGGCGGGATTGACGATAATGCTATACACCGGCAACATCCTCGCTTCCCAATATAACCAGATATGTTAATTATAGCGCAAACAGTACCTGGCGCACAATGCCAAATATTTTTAGCTCCCGCTTTTTTACCAGCATGGCCGGATAAGCGCTGTTGGAAGCGGCCAGCAAATACATGCCGGAACCGGTCTTCGTTACCCGGCGCAGCATGCCCGCGCCGTTGTACGAAATCAGAGAAAGCGTATTGTCCGGGCAGGAATCATCCTGCCGTATCAACAGCAGGTCTCCCTGTAAAATCCGGTCCCCGGACATGGCGTTATCGGGGGCGTAGCAAAAATAATATACCGCGTTGTCCTCGCATTCGCCGGGCGCAAGCCGCTCCGCGATGGAAGCCGCGTTGGGCAAAAGCGCATACACGGGCAGCAATCGGGGCTGCGCGTCCAAATATTGACCCCACGCGGGCGCATTTTCCCGGAGCACGTTGTGGACGGGCGATAGCCCCAGGATTTCGTCGGCGGTCGTTTGAAATAGGCGAATAAATTTTGAAAGCACGTCGTAATCGGGTTCGCGCTTGCCCAGTTCATACTGGGATATATTGTTTTTTGATTTGCCGACCCGATCGCCAAGCTCCTGCTGCGTCCAGCCCATTTTCAATCGTTTCTGGCGCAGAATATCTCCAAATTCCATAGCCTCACCTCGCAGTCGCTGTTAAACACTTCATAGTATAGCAAACAAATTGGTTACAGTAAAGACCTGATTTGCGACATTCGCGACAAAATCGGTAAAGCCTATTGACGCTTGCCTATAGCGTGATTAGAATTGAAACAGCAAAGCGCGAAATACGGAGGGGATAAACTTGGAATACCGATATTTGCGCCGAACGCGCGAAAAACTCGGGTATACCCAAGAGCAGATGGCCATGCTGCTGGGCCTTTCCAGCCGCAACGCCTATGCGCTAAAGGAAAAAGGCAAACGCGGCGTTGACGTACGCGAGGCGTTGGCGCTCGCCAAATTTTTGGACGAACCCGTGGAGTGGCTTTTTTCACAGGAAGAAGTAAACAATATGGTTACAATAGGGGGGATTATAGTGCTGAATGAATTTTGGATGGCCAGGTTGATTCTGCGCGAGCGGCGATGTCTTTCGCAAAACCGGCTGGCGATCCGGCTGCTGCGCAGAAACGAGGAAAATCCGCGCAGGCGGGCCGCGTACGGCGCTTTATCCCACGCGTTGGCGCTGGCGGTGCAGGCCAGCGATATGCTTTTGGAGACATTTGAGGATTGTCCGGTAAAAGGAGAGGGACGCCGATGACGGTTACGACAGGCAAAGGCATAAAGGCGGAAGAACGGGTGAGGCGCCTGCTGTTAGGCGCGCGGCAGTATGTACACGAAATCAAGGACCTTCAGCGCCGCCTGAACGAAATAGAACGCAACATTCAACTGGCGCAGGAGGGCATACGCGTCTTTGGCGGCGCGAATGGGCGCGGCGCGCAGCCGGCCGACCCGCCGTGCGTGTTGGCCGATCGCTTTAAACGGCAGCGTGAAGATATGAACGCGCGCATATTGCGCATGATCGACAGGCGGGATACGCTCTTTTCGCTGATGGAGGATCTGGACGACATGCAACGCCGCATTATTACGCTGCGCTACCTGGACGCCAGACCCTGGCGGGTGATCGCGCGCACGGTTTACCTGAGCGAGCGTCAGGGCCAACGGGTCCAGCGCGCCGCGATTGAGCAGATGGCGCGCAGCCTTGAGGAGCGGGAAAAGGCTGCCGAACACCGCCTTATCGGATAATTTACTGCGAACGCGTGGTGTCGGATAAGCGGATATCCAAATCAATTTGGGCTTTGGCAAAACTTGAACTCCAATCGTACGCAATAAAATCGTCGATGTTTGAGAACGAGCGGGCGCAAGCCTCGGCAAACGAAAAGGGCTCTACACCCAACGATTGGCATATGAAAAAGACCTCGTTTATTTCAGCGGTTAACTGCGCGCGAAGTATATCCGGGTCGGGCGCAAGATTGGCCGAAGTATAGGCGACGCGCATCGCGACGGATATGCGCGGGGACTCGCCGGATAAATCTACCGTAACAGACGGGCGCGAGGGGAATGTCAGCTTTAGTGATTGGCCCTGGCACAATACATGCGTTTCGCGTTGATCGCCCCGAAATATGTTTACCCATCGTGCCTGGCTTCCGGTCAGCACGCCTACCATACGGTTTGCGCCGATCAGCGCGCAGCCCATATATTCATTTTTGTTTTCGCCTTCGCGCGGCAGCGCTCCCGGCAACGCGCTGCCCATCATTCCGGAAGGTATGGGGCGCTGAGTTTCTCCGGAAGCCGTAGCCGAAAGCATTACCACAGGATCTCCGTATACGGAATGCATGCTGTAATATAGGTCGGACAGGCGTGACGGAGTAAGGTATCCGTATTGCGCGTAATGCTCCAGCGCGGCGACTACATTGCTGGATAAACGCGCGCCGATTATGGGATTTTGCCCGGCAAGCAGCGTTTGGGCGTCGCCTAAACATATTGTAAGATAGGCCGCGTTATGCAGGTGAGGCATACGTATCATGTCGCAGATTAAATCCTTGAAGCCGGATTCCTGCGCGAGCGTTTGTCCAACGATAATGACCTTTAGCTGAGAAAGATTTATAGCGCGCGGTACAGTGGCGGACAAAAGATCCATGGCTTCAAAAAAGCTGCTGGCGGTTGCCGAGCTGATCGTATATCTGGAACCTCCGGAAGAGGATTGGGCGTCTTTTTGCGTATTGCCCCCCAGCGTGGGTAGCTGTACGGACAAACGTATTTCGCCCGAAGGCATTCTATCCACCGCCAGCCCGATGGCATAGGCCTGGTTTTCCAATTGGGTAGTCATACTGCATCCGCACAGGGGGAGCGCCCCCATTATTACAAAGCACAGCAACGCGTATTTAAACTTTTTCATGACGCTTCCTCCATGCAAGGCGTAAAAAGCCGGCTGCGCACAGCAAAATAAATGGCAGGGTGACGGCCCAATAGCGCACGGCATTGAACGCGTTTAGCGCGATCCGGTCTGATATATTCCAAAACAACAGCGGTAACGCGGCAAGTGAAACAAGGCCCAACGCGGCGGCGTAATGCATTTTTTCAACGACGCGCTTTAGCATCATCGCGGCCATGAGCATATTAAACGACATAAGCGCGGTTAAGCATAAAAACCATATAAGCAGCATGGGAAACTGAAGCGCGATGGAAAGGCGGCTGTTGGTTAAAAGCCGGTCCAGATGAAAGGCGCGGTAGGAGGGCGCCTGCACAAGCGCCGGAACCAGCATCGAATAGACGGCCAGCAGCAGCGCCGCGCACAGCGATGAGAACAGCAAAAGCTTAACCATGCCGCTTGCGCCGGTAGGGCGGTAAGGCGCACCGCCCTGCCGGTCCTCGCCCTTTTCCTGCTGCATACACAGCCAGAGCGCGATGAGTGGCGTTATGGCGCCCGACAGCGAACAGGCCCCCGAAACAAGCGTTCCCATGCCTGGCCCCAGCAGCGGGAAAAGCCAGCTTATTTTTATGTGCGGCAGCTGGATTAGAAGCACGATGCCGAGCAATATGCCGGTTATCACAAACCATATGCGCGATGCGTTGGCAACGCCGGCGCCTCCAACCAGACAGACGAGCGCGGCGCCCAGCACCGCGACAACGCTCAAGGCGCTTATGGAAAATGTGTTGGACGCCGCGTAATCTACCGAGGCCGCGACCAGCCGCGCGCTTGCGGCCGTATCATAAACGCTCATCAGGCATAAAAGCAGGCACAACGCCCGCAGCGGCGTGCGGCCGCACGCCTGTTCCATCCGCTCGGCGGGCGCAATATAGGGGATTGGCCGCCACAGCGCCCACATACACAGCGCGCTGGGCAGGTTGGCCGCGCATGCGGCGGGCACGCACAGATAGCCGGCGTTTAGCGTGGATGGAAGATCAATGGCGATGGCGATAAATATTCGGGCTGTCAGCGCGCAAAAGCCCAACGCATATGCGCTGCGCCGGTTCAGCAAAGTCATTTCCGCTTCTCCTTCCATGCGCGTATTGGGCCGGGGGCAGGCGTGCGCCTGAGCCATGTCCCGCGCTGAGAAATAAAATCCCGCCGGTCGCGCCAAAACAGCGGATAGCGCATCACTACGTTGGGCCCGTGCGGACGCCACGGCGCGACCGGCGCCATGAATGGCTGGCCAAAGGCCGTAATGGAACACAACATGGCGGTATAAATGCAAAATAATAATAATATGCCGTAAAGACCCAACAGCGCGCCAGCGGCCAACATGCCAAGCCGAAGGATCTGCACGGCCAGGCTTACGCCATAGTCGGGTATTACATAATTGCCCAGCCCGGTAATCGCCACGATAATGATCAATATTGGGCTGATGATGTTGGCGGAAACCGCTGCCTGCCCTAAAATCAGCGCGCCTACAATTCCCAATGCCGAACCGATTTGCGAAGGCATGCGCGTGCCGGCCTCGTTGATAAGGTAAAATGAAAATTCCATAATCAGCGCCTCTACCAGAACGGGAAACGGGACCTGCGTGCGCGCTTCGGCGATGGAGGTGAGCAGCCCCATTGGGATTATGTGCGTATGATAAGTGGTGATGGCGACATACACGCCGGGCAACATGACCGAAAGCAAAGCGCCCAAATAGCGTATGACGCGGTTAAAGGCGCCATACTGCCAGCGCATGAAGGAATCGTCCGCCGCATCCAGCAGGTCGAACAGCGATACCGGCACAATGAGCGCGTAGGGCGAATTGTCCATCAATATGGCTACGCGCCCCTGGGCGATTAGATGCGCCGCCCGGTCGGGGCGTTCGGTTTGCAGGATCTGCGGCAGCAACATAAAAGGGTGGTCCTCAATCAGCTGTTGCAGATGGCCGATATCCGGTACGCAATCCACGTTTAGCGAACAAAGGCGCCGGCGCGCCTCGTCCAGCACGCGCTCGTTGACCACGCCCTTCAGGTATACCAGCGACAACCCCGTAGGCAGTTCCTTTCCCACGCTGAGCATTTCCGTTATAAGCGTGGGGGAGCGCAGAATGCGGCGAACCAGCGTAATGTTGGTGCGCAGATTTTCCACAAAGCCCTGCTGCGAGCCGATAACCACCGATTCGGTCAGCGTCTTATCCACGTTGCGCTTTTCATAATCGCGCGTCTCCAGCACAATGCCTTCGCAGCATCCCTCTACCAGCAAAACCGTCTTGCCGTCCAGTAAGGCGGATGCGATCTTTTCAAAAATATTTTCCACCTCGGCCTGCGATATATCCAATATGTGTTCAATCAAATATTTAGTGCGCGCCTGGGGCGGGATATCCTCCGGCATATGCCTGGTATGGCAGGGATAGAGTATGCCCTCGTTAATCAGCTTGCCGCCGGCCATTCCTTCGATATATACAGCGCAGGCGTTCACTCCGCACGCGCTCAGGCGGCGAAATACCGCGTCGCGGTTGTCGGGCGATTGAAGAATGGTGCGCAGCGACGTAATATTTTTTTCAAGCGACGGGTCAAGCGAGGCCCGTAATAAGGTTTGATCGGGCGTATACGGCATGGCGGTTCCTCCGGATTTTAAAACAGATATTGATGAATGTATTCTTGCCGGAGGAGGCGAGGGTTATGTATTATCCAAAAATTG
>CAWVLE010000161.1:0-2950 GCA_963929805.1 uncultured Eubacteriales bacterium
GCGGCAATTCCCTCCACCACCCGGGTAAAGTGTGGGCTTAGCAGCGGTTCGCCGCCCGTAATTTCCAGCCGCGTCACCCCGCAGCCCAGAAGCTGATCCAGTATGGACATGAGCTGATCTTGCGTCAGGTCGTCGTTTTCATGTTCGCGTTCCCTGTCCGACGCCATAAAGCAGTGCAGGCAGTTCAGGTTGCACCGGCCGGTAATGCTAAACTGCACCGACGGCTTGCGGTCAAACGGAAGCACGCGGTAGCGCTGCCGCGCGTCCAACCGTTCCCCCGTTTGCGCGGGCGCGATGAGCCCCGCCTGCAAAAGCGCGTTTGTCGCCGCATCGGGTTCCGCCTCCGTTTGGCCGTCGCAGGATAGCAGCACGTCCCATAGCGCCTGGTTCATCAGTCTAACCGGATTTTCGTTTTGTCCCGTCGGATCCAATACCACATAAGGCGCGTTAAAAAAACCACGCAAGACCCACGGTTTTTTGAGTATATATCTGGCCATCTTTTAACTCCCCCGCGTAGCGCCGTTTTCGCCGCGCATGGGCGCATGCGCTACCCATTCGCGTCCTTTACCGCCAAATCCAGTTGCTGGCGGGCCACAAGCCGCGCAAAAATGCCGTCCTTTCGGATCAGTTCTTCATAATCGCCTTCCTCCGCGATACGCCCGCCTTCCATCACCAATATCCGGTCGCAGCAGCGTATGGTGCTCAGGCGGTGCGCGATGACAATCCGGGTGCATTTCAAACTGTTCAGGGATTGGGTTACCTTTTTTTGCGTAATGTTGTCCAGCGCGCTGGTGGCCTCGTCAAAAAACAGAATGCGCGGCTTGGGCGCAATCGCCCGGGCAATCATCAGCCGCTGGCGCTGTCCGCCCGAAATGCCGCCCGAGCCTTCCGAAATGACGGTGTGCATACCCATGGGCATGCTGCGTATATCATCGGCGATACCGGCCAACTCCGCGGCCTGCCATGCGGCGTCCATGTTCAGCCAGGGCGCGGAGATAACGATATTGGAATAAATGTCGCCCTGGAACAGTTTTCCGTTTTGCATCACCGTACCGATGTTGCGCCGCAGCGATTTTAGATCCAACGAGGCGAGATCCTGCCCGTCATAATACACGGCGCCCATTTGCGGCGTTTCAAAGCCCAGCATTAGCCGCATAAGCGTAGACTTTCCGCACCCGGTTTCCCCTACGACCGCCACATACTGGCCCGGCCGTATTTTCAGGGACAGTTTATCCAAAATCGCCGGCCCGCCCTCTTCATAGCGGAAAGAGACGTTGTTTAATTCAATCTCGCCCAAAAGGCGCGTAACGGTCTTTTTCCCGTCCGAAACCTCCGGCGCCGTTTCCAGAATTGGCCGCACCATGTTTAAAATGGGACGTATCTGCGCGAGCGACTCGGCCGAGCCCAGCAACGCGGCAAACGCGCCCGTCACGATACCATAGGCGGTGTTGAACGCGAAATAAGACACATTTGTACGAATGGAAAAATAGTAAATGACGATTGAACCCAACAGCGTAAGGCAGGTAACAAACACGCCGGAAAGCTTTATCAGGGCGGGCGGGTCGTACTGCAATTTTGCCAATGTATGGTAGCTGCGTGCCCAGCGGGCAAAGGCACGTTTTTCCGCGCCGGAAAGCCGTATCTTCTGTACGCCGCCGATCAGCGCGTAGGTTACGCCGCTTTCTGCGGCCTGCGCCTCCATTTTCCGTTCAGACAGACGAATCTGGGCCACAAGCGTAACCGCCGATACGGTTACCGTCGATAAAATTACCAACATGCCGGGAAGCGTAACAGACGGGCCGTATTGGGCCATTTGCGCAATGTAGACCAGCGAAAACACGCCGGTCAGCCCCGCGCTCAATACGACGTTGACCAGTATCGAACACAGCTGGTTGATCTGGCCGACGCGGCTTGACAGTTCGCCCGCGGCGTCGTCCTTAAAAAACGAGGCCGGGAGCAAAAGCAGCCGCATCATGCTGGCGGCCTGAACCGCCACGTTCAGCCTGCATGTAATGCGCTTCATCACCAGCGCGCGCACACCGTCCAGTAAAGTTCTGGAAACCGCGGCGCCGCATACAAAGGCGAACGCCGCCGCCAACAGGCGCAGGTTGCCGCTTACGATCACATGGCTGTAAATCAGGTTTGTAAGTTTGGGCAGCAGTAACCCCACCAGCGTCACCGCCAGGGTGAATACGCCTGCCAGAATCAAATCCGAACGTTCCAGCGTCTGCGCGATAAACTTTAAAAGGTCACCGGTCCCAAGTTTTTTTAGCGGCAACGGCCGGTAAAAGCACACCGCCTGCGCGTCGATATTTTCCGCGGTGCGGCGGTTAAGCTTTACGCGCCGGCCCGAATCAGCGTCAAAGTACGAATACCCTCCAAGATCGCCGGGCAGCAACGCTACCGGCATTCCCGTGTCCCTGCGCGTACCCAGCATGGCGCCCGTTGCGTCTTTATACCATTTGCCCTCCAGCTTGACTACGCGGCGCATGATGCCCGTAGGCCGAAGAAGGTATTCTAGCTGGTCGTTGATATCGCCGACGCTATCGGGCAGATCCCGGGGCCTGACATGGTAAAATTTAAAAATTTCATCGATCGCATTTTTCACCTGTACCCGGTGATCGTTAAGGGCCTGGGCGAGCCGGTCGCTCATTACCACGCCCGCAAGGTTATTGAGCGCGTCGGAAAAGGCTTCCTGGTCGCGCGCGATTCGTTGGCGGATCTGTTCATCAAACCATCCCATGCGCTCACCTCCCTACTCGCTGGCAACCAGGCGGGCATACGCGCCGTTTCGGGCAAGCAACGCCTCATGCGTGCCGCGCTCCACAACCTGTCCGCGATCGAGCACAATGATCTCGTCGCAATCCCGAATGGTGGAAAGCCGGTGCGCTACTACAATGCAGGAAATGCCGCGGTCCCGTATGGATTTGACCACGTTGTATTCCGTCTT
>CAWVLE010000162.1:0-12734 GCA_963929805.1 uncultured Eubacteriales bacterium
CATCGCCTCCTGCCTCTCAGACTGTCAAAAAACCGCTCGGGAGATCCGCAGGGGCGAGCGGGAAATCGCTAAACATCCGCAAAAGAACGCCGCGGGCGGGCTTTTGCGACACACAAAGCGGCGGGTATCGCCCGCCTCCATTTTTGATAATCTTGCGACTGCACATCTCTCACGGCGTTTGCCAGGCGTATCATCCTTTCGCCTGATGGAACGCGCTTTTCAGTTTGCGCCATAACCCTGCGCGCGTAACCAGCCGCACAAGGCTTCCGGCCAGGCGCCCACCACGGGGTCGTCTTCGGCCAGGCCCAACCCATGTTGGCCGTGCGGATAGATATGCAGTTCAAACATGACGCCCGCATGCGCCAGCGCGCTGGCCAGCATCAGGCTGTTTTCCACCGGCACAGCCTCGTCGTCGGCCGTATGCCATATAAAGGCGGGCGGGGTCTGATCATTTACGCGCAATTCGCAGGAGAGGCGGCGTATCAGCGTATAGTCGTCCGACCGGTCGCCCAGCAGCGCGCGCAGAGAGCCCTCGTGCCGGAAGGCCGCAAAGCTGACCACAGGATAGCACGGAATGAACGCGTCCGGACGGGCGCTGAGGCGCTCTATGGGATCGGCCGCGTTCGCGTCGCCCGGCGTATACATCGTGGCCGCCGAGCAGCACAGATGTCCGCCAGCGGAAAAGCCTAAAATCGCGACCTTTTCATAGCCCATCGAGCGCACCAGACGGATTGCGCGCAGCGCGTCGCACAGCGGCGCTTCCATCGGGCAGGGATTGACGCGATAATCCAGCACAAAGGCTGATATGCCCGCCTGATTAAGACGCCGGGCCACCGGGTCGCCTTCGTGCGGCGCTTTCATCACGTAGCCGCCGCCCGGGCAGACCACGACCGCGCCCTTCGAGCCGGGTACGTCAAAACAGTTTAGCGACGGCTGGGCCTGACCGGCCGCTTGATCCGTAAACGGAGCGTCATGGGGCCACAGAGCAATTCTCTCAGGCATCGTTTTCCCTCCCGCGCAAAAATACGTTATATAGTATGGATTGCGGCAGGACGCCCTTTTGGGCGGACGCCGCGCCGCGTAGAATAACAAAAGCGGCGGAGCAAACGCCTTATCGCCCCGCCGCATCAGGGCGTACAAACCCGACGCCCGGGTAAAAATCGGTTTTACAGCACCACCGAGGAAGTGTACTCAATTTTGATACTGTTGGATTTGGTGCGCTGTAATTTGGCCTTGTTACCGTTTCCGTCTTCCAGGGTCATCTTTTCCAGTTCATGCGCGTCGAAAAAGGCAACTACGTCGCCTTCGACGAAACCGGCCCAGTTTACGCGCTTGACGCCCTCCGGATTCATTACTTCTTCCAGCGTTTTGGGTTCGTTGTTTCGATCTGTCATGATGTTTTTACTCCTAATTCAATTTTTTCGCGGCCGCGCCGCCTATTAAGGCTACCCGCATAACCGCCCGCGCGCAACCGCGTTTATGTTAAAGCGGCGCGCCCCTGGCGGATGGCGCCGGTTGCCAGCTGGTCGCAGCGGTTGTTTTCCACGTTGCTGGCGTGCCCCTTAACCTTTACCCAACGAACGGTATGCGTAGCGGTCAGTCGCAAAAGCGTTTGCCACAAATCCTGATTTTCCACGGGCTTTTTGTCGCTTTTAAGCCAGTTATGCCTCTGCCAGTTTTCCAGCCAACCCTGCCGGAAAGCGTTTACCAGATAGCTGCTGTCCGAATACAGCGTAACCGCGCAAGGCTCCTTAAGCGCGCTTAGCCCCTCGATAGCGGCGGTCAACTCCATGCGGTTATTGGTGGTCATGGGGTCGTATCCGGCCTGTTCGCGCCGTTTATCGCGGTAAATCAGCACATAGCCCCAGCCGCCCGGGCCGGGGTTGCCTGAACAGGCCCCGTCGGTATAAAGCGAAACCTGCTTCACTTTTTCATCTCCATCGCCTTTTCACATGCTGCGGATACCGCCTGCATAACCGCGCCGCGGAAAGCGTTTTTCTCCAGCGATTCCACCGCGGCGATGGTGGTGCCGCCCGGCGAGCACACCGCGTCCTTCAACGCGCCCGGGTGTTGGCCGCTCTCCAGCACCATCTTCGCGCTGCCCAGCAAGGTCTGCGCGGCCATTTCCAGCGCCTGGGGCCTGGTTAGCCCATTACGCACGCCGCCGTCGGCCAGCGCTTCTATAAACAGATAGGCATACGCCGGCCCGCTGCCCGACAGGCCGATTACCGCCTCCATCTGGTATTCTTCCACCCATACGAGGCGGCCCAGCGCCGAAAACAGCTTTTGCGCAAAAACCTTTTCGTCTTCCGTCAGCGACGTATCCCGGCTAAAGGCGGTCATGCCCGCGCCCACAAGCGCGGGCGTATTGGGCATAATGCGCAGTATCCGCGTATCTTCCGGCACGGCCGCGCGGATCATATCCGCGGACCAGCCCGCGCATATGGAAAGCACGGCCTTTTTGCGCAGTTTATCGCGCAGCGAAGCATACACCTGTCCCGCGACGTTGGGCTTTACCGCCATAAGCAGCATGCCGGTCTTATCCAGCATCTCATGCGGCGTGCGCGCGGCCGCTACGCCCAGCTCATCTTTTAACGCCAGCGCTTTACGCTCGTCCACATCGTAAACGACGATTTCGCCGGCGGCGACCGCCCCGTTTTTCACGGCGCCGCGTATAATCGCGCCGGCCATATTGCCCGCGCCCATAAAGCCAATCATCTATTCTTCCCCTTCCGTCAGCATACTGCGTATCTGTTTTAGCGCGCGGCGTTCCACGCGCGATACCGTCATTTGGGAAACGCCCATTTCTTCGGCAATTTCGCGCTGGCTACGCTCGCCAAAGTAGCGATCGACCAAAATTTTGCGCGCCGTGTCATCCAGCCGCGTCAGGGCCGAACGCATGCTCTGCCGGTTTTCAAACCGCAAAAACGCGCTATCTTCGTCGCCTACAAAATCGCCGATTGACGGCGCGTCGTCTTCTTCGCTGGCGTTGTCCAGCGACGCGGGACGCATCGCGCCTCGCATGGCCAGGGCTTCCAGCGCCTCCTCCACGGGCACGCCGACGGCCTGCGCCAGCTCATCCGCCGTGGGCGCGCGCATGAGCGTCTGTTCCAACTGCGCGCGAAGGCGGCTTAGTTTTTTTAAAAGCGCGGCCGTCTTGCGCGAAATCGTAATCGCGTTTACCCGATCGCGGAAATAGTTTTTCACCTCGCCCACCATACTGGGCGTAGCAAAGCTGACAAATTTAACGCCCTTTTCGGGGTCAAAGCGCTCCACAGCCTTGATAAGCGCAAGCGAAGCCACCTGGTACAAATCGTCATAATCGACGCCTTTACCCGAAAAACGCATGGCGATAATACGCGATATGTACAAGTTGGCCTCCACAATGCGGTTGCGCAGCGCTTCGGAAGGCGCGGCCGCATATGCGCGCAGCATATCGTCCAGCGCGTCGGACGCCGCCTGTTTTTCGCGCGGCGGCTCAGCGCGCAGCTCTCTGCCCATCATACGCACCTCACCCGATAACGGGCAGGCGTTTGCGCATTTCTATCGCCTCGATACACCCGTTTCTTTCCGTAATCGATACGCCGTCCGCCATGGATTCAAGAATGCAGCGTATAATTTCGATTTCCTCGCCGCTATGCGGGCAGACTCGATCCGTAGCGCCGCAGTCCTCGCCCCTGACCGAAACCGACACCTCGCCATCGCCTATGCAATAGCTCAGCCGCACGAACGCGCAATTGGAATGGCGGATCAGGCAGACGCACGCCTCCTCCACCGCCATTTTGAGATCCTCTACCGCGTCCAGCGTAAGGCCCGCGCGCGCCACCACGCCCGAAGTCGTCAGGCGTATGACAATCATCATGCGCCGGTCGGCCGGGACGGTTAATTCGATTTTCTGGCATTGTTCGTACGCCGCGTCCATTTTTCGCAACCCTCCGCCAACCGCCTATTCGCCCAAAAGCCCGATCGCGCCCGCCACCTCGCGCATGCCCAGAATGGTCTGCTCGATCACCTCGTCCAGCGGCATGCCCAACATCTGCGCGCCCTTTTCGATCAGTTCGCGGTCCACGCCCGCGGCAAAGCTTTTGGTTTTGTATTTCTTTTTAACCGATTTAAGCTCCAAATCCATCACGCTTTTGGAGGGCCGCATGATCGCGGCCGCGCTGATCAGCCCGGTCAGTTCGTCTATGGTAAAAAGCGTCTTTTCCATTGGGCTCACAGGCTCGACATCTATGCAAATGCCGTAACCGTGGCTTGCGCAGGCGCGCGCGATCACGGGATCATAGTTTTCCTCCGTTAAAATTTCCAGCGTTTTTTTGCAGTGCTGTTCGGGATATTTTTCGTAATCCAAATCGTGTAAAAGGCCGACGATGCCCCAAAGCTGCGCATCCTCGCCCTCAAAAAGCCCGGCGAAATGGCGCATAACGCCCTCTACCGCCAACGCGTGCCGGATCAGCGCCTCGCTTTGATTGTATTTGGTAAGCAGCGCGTAAGCTTCCTCTCTGGAAGGTATCATTTTATTTACACCTCTTGCGTAATTTATTATTCCGCGTCCTGCTCGGACCCGTAGGTATCGCCAGACACCGCTATCGACGCGTCCTCTTCGCTTTCGCCGGTTTGCAGCGCCGCATCGCCGTCGTGCGCCTCTTCGTCTTCATGGGCGCGCGCAAACGGAACCTGATTGGATCCATCCATCCATAGCCGCTCTATGTTGTAATACTGGCGTTCCGCCGCGTGGAATATATGCACGATTACGCTGGAATAGTCCAGCACAATCCAGCGCGCGGGGCCGTAGCCTTCGCGGCGGCGCGCCTCTATTCCGTCGCCCTCGAGCAGCTTTTCCTCCACCTCTTCGGCAAGCGCCTTTACCTGTATGGTGTTGTTCGCGTGCGCGATTACAAAATAATCGGTGATGGACGTTAGATGATCGACCCGCAGGATCGTAATATCCTCGCCCCGTTTATTGGACAAAACCGAAGCGATTTTAAGCGCGAGTTCTTTTGAGTTTAACATGGTGTCCCTCCATCCATCTTTATTTACCGCGGCCTGCGTCATTTATATGTATTCATAAGTTCCAGCGTGTGCCTGTCCGGCGTCACGCCGCGCGAATTGAGATAGGCAAGCGTGCGCTCCGCCGCGAGGCGCATCCCTTCATCCAGATCGCGCCAGGTGGCCGCGCGTATGGCCTTTAACGCTGGAAACGGCCGTCGGTACGGCTCGATTACGTCGGCCAGGTAGATCAACTTTTCCAAACGAGACATGCCGGCCCGCCCGGTGGTGTGCCAGCATATGGCCGAAAGCACTTCGGGATCCGTGACGGCGTATTTTTCGCGGGCGAGCGCCATGCCCGCGGCGGCGTGCATCAGCGTGCGCGTTTGGCTCGCCTCGTCCTCGGGCAGCATGTTATGCTTCGCGAGCAATTGTTTCATCTCGCGTTCGGGCATGCACTTGGCGCAGTCGTGCAAAAGCGCCGCCAGGCGCGCGCGTGACGCGTCCACGCCATGAACCTGGGCCAGTTCTACCGCGGTGCGCTCCACGCCCAGCGTGTGCCGGTAACGTTCGGCCGTGAGCGTGCGCTGCAATTCGTCCAGCATTTTGTCATGGTACAGCTGGTGCTTTTTGATGTAGGCCTCTACCTTGGGCGGCACCATATGGCCGACCGGCAAGGCGCGCGCGACCGCCGCGCGCACGTCGCTGGAGCTGATATCGGGCCCGCTCTGCCTGATCAATTCGATATGCAGCGAATACTTTTTTTCAAGCGCGTCGCGCTGACGGATCAGCGCGTCCATGCTTACGCTTGGACGGGGCACGCACGCGAAAGCGCGCACCAGACCGGGAATCTGATCAAATGTGTGCCATGTTTCCAATTTGAACAGGGTGTCCGCGCCGATTACATAGACGTATTCCACGCCCGGGTTCTGCGCGCGCAGCGCGCGCAGCGTGTCCACCGTGTAAGTGGTGCCGGAACGCTGGATTTCCATATCCGAAACGGTAAATTGTTTATATCCGTCGATGGCCTTTTCAACCATGCGCAACCGGTCGCGCGCGGGGGCAAGCGTCCCCTTATGCGGCGGATCGCCGTCGGGCAAAAACATCATGCCGTCCAGCTGCATTTCCTTCATCACGATTTGCGCGATTTGGATATGCCCCGTATGTATCGGATCAAAGGTGCCGCCCATGATGCCCAATACAGTCAATGCCATCTCTCCTATCCGTATTGGCGGCGCCAGCGAGCGCCGCCTGATTTCATTATATACTATTTTGCCCAAATAGAAAAGCATAAACGTATAAAGCGGCGCATTTTGCGCCATAATAATTGCGGCAAAACCGGGTAGGCCAGGTAGGCGTTTTGCGCCGCGCATAAGGCGCGGCCGCGCTTGTCGCCATCAGATATATTTTTCGGGAGGCGGACGGCCATGGGAAAACGAATCGATACAATCGCGCTATACGCGCTAATCGTATTTAGCGCGTACGCCTATTTCATGCTGACCATTGGCATCAAAGGCGTGGCCGCCGCCTTTTCGGCCGCGCTGTGCCTGCTGGCCCACGTTTTATTGCAGACGTTGCGGCAGAAAAAAGGCGCGCGCGGGCCCGGGCGGCGCGCCAGACAGGCCTGGGCTCAGGCGGAAATGGAAAAATGGCTGACCGAGGATACGGATCAGGCGCTGGAACAGGCGGCCTCGCTCATGCGCGAGGTATACGGGATGCGGCGCCAAAACGCGCCTGCGGGGTTTGCCGCGGGCGCGTTGGAAGGAAAATTGATATTAATGCGGTTGTTACAGCGTGCGTCCGGCACGCGCGCGGACGACGCGAACTGCGTGGCCTCGCTTTACCGCCAGGCGCGCGCGCAAAAGCCCGCCTGCCTTATCGTAATTTCAACCGGCGAATTTGACGAAAGCGCGCGCCAATGGGCGCGCAAAAAGCGCGACGCGCGCATATTGCTCATCGGCCGCGCGCAGTTGAGCGCATTGCTCATAAAGGCGCGCTGCCCCGCCCATCTGCCCAAGCAGCCGGCCCGTCCCCGCTTTACCGGACGCGCCGCGCTTTCGCGCGTGGCAAACCGCAAAAACGCGCCGCGGCTTGCGCTGTACGGTTTGCTGTTCCTGGCGGTGTATCTCGTGATGGGCGCAAAGATCTATCTGCCGCTGTCGCTGGCGCTTTTGCTGCTCGCGGTATCCGGCGCGCGCCGCGCGGCGATACCGGAAAAACTGTTCTAGCCCGGCGCTACAGGTTATCGATGTCTATTTTGGAATTTTTGCGCGCCTTGCGGTAAATGACGAACCGGGACCCGATTACCTGAACCGGCTCCGCGTGTACCTTTTCGCACAAAATGGCGCACGCCTCGCGCGCGTCGTAAGGCGCGCTCTTTTGCAGCGCCACCTTGATCAGTTCGCGCGCTTCCAGCGCGTCCCAAGCCTGTTGCGTCAGGTTGTCGGTAATGCCTTCCTTGCCGATGTGCAGTATCGCCTCGGCCGTATTGGCCATGGAGCGCAGGCGCGCGCGCTGTTTTGTATTCATTGATCTTCCTCCGCTTATTCCACAAAATCAAATTCCATATCGCCTATCACGACGCTGTCGCCTTCCTGCGCGCCGGCCTCGCGCAGCGCGTCGATTACGCCCATTCTGCGCAGCGAACGGTGGAAATAGTTAAGCGAATCCTCGTCGCCAAAGTTTACGCTGTCGATCAGATGCTCAACCTGCGTGCCGGAGAGGATATACACGCCGTCCAGACGCTCGATCTTAAGCGGCTCCTCCTCCTCGATCTGCGCAAATCCGGTTTCTTCAAAGGGCGTCGCGGGCTCAAGCGTCGAAAGCGTTGCGGCCGTCGCGCGCATCAGTTCGGAAAATCCGCGCTTTGTGGCGGCGGAAACCGGAAATACGCGCACGCCGCTAGGCGACAATTTCTCGCGCAGGCGCGCGAGGTTGCCGTCTGCGTCGCCCAAATCGATCTTGTTCGCGGCCACGAGCATGGGTTTGTTGGCCAGGTCGCCATAGTTTTTAAGTTCGGCCATAATCGCGTCGTAATCGTCCAGCGGGTCGCGTCCCTCGCTGCCCGAAATATCTACCACGTGGATCAAAAGGCGGGTGCGCTCAACGTGGCGCAAAAAATCGTATCCAAGCCCCACGCCCTGCGAAGCGCCTTCCACCAGGCCGGGTATATCCGCCATTACAAAGCTGGTTTCATCCTGCTTTACAATACCCAGGTTGGGCGCAAGCGTGGTAAAATGATAATTGGCGATTTTGGGCCGCGCGGCCGTAACGACCGAAAGTATGGTGGATTTGCCAACATTGGGAAAGCCGATAAGCCCTACGTCCGCGATGGATTTGAGCTCTAAAATCAGCTCGTGCTGGCGCGTCTTTTCCCCGGGCCGGGCAAAATTGGGCGTATGGCGGGTGGGCGTGGCAAAGCGCGCGTTGCCAAACCCGCCGCGCCCGCCCTGTAATAGCACGCGGCGCTGGTTGGGCGTAAACAAATCCAGCAGCACGTTGCCGCTTTTTGCGTCGCGCACCACGGTGCCGCACGGCACCTCGATATCCAGCGTCTCACCCGATTTACCGCGCCTGCGTCCGCCCGATCCATCCTCGCCGGAAGGCGCGGTAAAATTTTGGCGGAAGCGGAAATCCATCAGCGTATGCATGCGTTCGGAGGCCACGAAGGCGATATCGCCTCCGCGTCCGCCGTCGCCGCCGTCCGGGCCGCCCGCCTGCACATATTTTTCCCGGTGAAACGACACGCACCCGTTCCCGCCGTCTCCCGCCTTGCATTTAATTACAACCGTATCCACAAAAAGCGGCATATTCGTATTCCTCCCGCGCGGCCGTATCCGCGCGCCTTGAAAATTACTTTGGTATTATTCTGCCCCGTTTTCGCGCGCGTACGCGCACAACGAATCGCGCAGCGGGCAACGTTCGCACGCGGGCGCGCGCGCCGCGCAGCAGCGGCGGCCGTGCCAGATCAACAGATGATGCGCGTGCGACCAGCGCGCCTTGGGCAAGGCTTCGCGCAGCGCAAGCTCGGTCTTTTCGGGCGTCTCGGCACGCGCAAGCCCTATGCGGTTCGCCACGCGAAATACGTGCGTATCCACCGGTATCTGATCGTCGCCAAACGCGGCCAGCAACACCACGCCCGCGGTTTTTTGGCCCACGCCCGGCAATTTCATCAGTTGCTCGCGCGTAGAGGGCACCCGGCCGCCGTATTGTTCCACCAACGCCTTGCAGGTGGCGATGATGTTTTTCGCCTTGCTGTGGTATAGCCCGCAGGTACGTATCATGGGTTCCAATTCTTCGGGGGTCAGGCGGCTCATCGCCTGCGCGTCCGGATAGGCCGCAAACAGCCCCTCGGTCACCATATTCACGCGCTTATCGGTACACTGGGCCGACAAAATGGTGGCGATCAGCGTCTCGTAGGGGTTGGTAAAGTTCAGCTCCGCGCTCGCCTCGGGATAGAGCGCCGTAAGCGCGTCGAGCACCTGTTCCACGTCGGGCGTAAACACCTTGGCCCCTCCTCATTCGTAAGCGTATCCTGAAATATTATAAATCAGCGCCATCTATCTTGCCAAGGCCGCGCGTGTTATTTTTCGGCGCGGCTAACGCGCGCCTCCCTGATAAGAAAGCGCGCGCAGGCGCGGCCGGCCGCCGCCGCGCCGGTCCACGCTGTACAGCCCAATCAGGTTGCCCGGCCGCGAGGCGTTTAACAGCGTCTGCACCTGGGCGGTGTCCTCCAGGGCAAACTGCACCGAAAGCCCGCAGCCTACCGCCACATCCCGCGGCGTGGAAATCACCTTAACCGGCAGCCCGGCGCGCCTGAGCGTATCCTCAAATCGCATTACCTGTTGCCTGGACCGAAACGCGGCGATGCCGAACAACTCCTCATTCATGTTCCATTCCCTCTTTTCGCATAGCCAAAAAGGCTTTTCCATATATTGTACGCGTAGCCCCGCGTGAGGGTGTCAGGGCAAATCCACGGCGCATTTGCGCGGGCCGCGGCGCCCGGCGGACAAGATTTTCCCTCCGCGCAAAAGGCGGGCGCGTATCGGATGCGCAGGGAAAGGAGTCGTTTATGGAAGTTTATCTGGATAATGCCGCAACCAGCCATCCCAAGCCCGATTCGGTTGTAAAAGCGGTAGCTGAGGCGCTTACTTCGGGCAACGCAAACCCGGGACGCTCGGGCCACCGGCGCGCGCTTAACGCGGCGCGCACGCTGTTATCCTGCCGCGAGGCGTTGTGCCCGCACCTGGGCTGCGCCGACCCGTTCGACGTGATATTTTCATTTAATTGTACCGACGCGCTGAATCTGGCCATTAAGGGCAGCCTGTACCGCGGCGACCATGTGGTAAGCAGCTGGCTCGAGCACAACTCGGTGCTGCGCGTGCTGGAAGGGCTGCGTTTGCGCGGCCAAATCGATCTTACGCTGCTCGCGCCCGAAAGCGACGGCCGGGTCAGCCCGCGCGCGATAGAGCGCGCGCTCAAACCCACCACCCGGCTCGTGGCGCTCACCCAGGCATCCAACGTCACCGGCGTATTGCAGCGCGTGGACGAGGTCGGCGTATTGTGCAGGCGCTATGGATTGTTGTTTTTGGTGGACGGCGCGCAGGGGTTCGGACTTTCGCCGGTCAACGTCGTGCGCTCGGGCATTTCGCTTTACGCCTTTCCCGGGCACAAGGGCATGCTGGGCCCGCAGGGCACGGGCGGGCTGTACATTCAACCGGGCCTGACGCTGGAAACCCTGCGCGAGGGCGGCACCGGGTCAAACTCGGAAAGCCTGCGCCAGGGCGACGACCGCCCCGAGCGTTACGAGAGCGGCACCAACAACCTGCACGGCATTGCCGGGCTGTTGGCCGGCGCGCGGTATGTAACGCAGAACGCCGCCCAGATTCAAAGCCGCGAGCGCGAACGCACCGCGCAATTGCTTGAAGGGCTAAGGCGCTTAAGAGAGGTAACGCTGTACGATTATCCCTCCTCGCCCCGCGTGGGCGTCGTCAGTTTCAACGTGGCCGATTACACGTCGGGTACGGTCGCGGACGCGCTTGACCGGGCCGGGTTTATGGTGCGCGGCGGATTGCACTGCGCGCCGGGCGTACACCGGCTGCTGGGCACGCTTTCGCGCGGCGCGGTGCGCGTAAGCGTGGGCCACGAAACCACAAGTCAGGAGATAGACGGTTTTTTGTCGGCGGTTTACGCCATCATTCAAAAAGGTATCTAAATCCAGACGGCCAGTTGGACGCCGCTTTGGCAAGCGCCGAAACAAAATTGGCCTGGCCGACCGTAGCGCCGCTCCTTAAATAGCACCAGGCCTGGGTCTGCCCGTCCACCGTCAACAGCGCGCGCCCGACAATATCGCCCTCGCGGATGGGCGCGCGCAGGGGCTGATCCACTTCAAGGGATATGAGCGCCGTTTCCCCACCGGCCAGCGCGATCGACATCCGCTTTTCATATACCGCGTCAATGCGCTTTTCCAGGCCGCCCGATACGCTTAACTGCGCCGCGGTCTGCCCCTGCTCAAACATCGTCTGGGCATGGTAATTTTCAAATCCCCAATCCAGCAAGCGCTTGGCGCTGTCAAACCACGTGCCGCAGTTTAGCAATACGCCCACCAATTCCATTCCGTCGCGTTCGGCTGAAAATATCAGGCAGCGGCCCGCCTTGTTGGTAAAGCCGGTCTTTACCCCGGTCGCGCCTTCGTATTCGCGCAGCAGCCGGTTTTTATTTTCCAACACGCGCTGGTACGCGTTGCCCGGCCAGGGTATCGTGGTTTTGGGCGTGGATACGATGCGGCGGAAGTCCGCGTTTTCAAGCGCTTCAGCGGCGATGCGCGCCATGCCCAGCGCGCTGGCGGCATGGCCCTGGGCGTCAAGGCCGTTCGGGTTTACGAAGTGCGCGCCGGCGTTTAAAGATTGGGCGCGCTCGTTCATCATGCGCGCAAAGTTCTCCACGCTGCCGCCTATGTGCTCGGCGATGGCCACCGCCGCGTCGTTTCCCGAGCGCAGCAACAGCCCGTATAGCATCTGCTCCATGGTCAGCTGTTCGCCCTCGCTCAGGTAAATAGAGGTGCCCGGAACGCCGCTGGCGTTTTTCCCCGCCGTGACGGTTTCGTCAAGCGACGCGTTTTCCAGCGCGAGCAAAGCGGTCATCACCTTGGTGGTGGAGGCCATGGGCAGCTGCTCGTCCGCGTTTTGCGCGTAGAGTACGCGCCCGCTTGCGCGGTCGATCAATACCGCGCCGCGCGCTTCTATCTGCGGGGGGCACGCAAAAAACGTTTCCTCCTGATCGAGCGCGCTTGCGCGCGTTGCGACGGACCAAACGCAGACGGCTAACACAAAGGCGACCCGCATCCACAAACTCCGCACGCGCATTCCCCCATTCTTCAAATTATACGTCACCTATTGGATATGCGCCGTATGGACGGTTTATGAGGCCGGTTAAAATACGCGTCCGCGTTTTGCCGGTGCTTCCGCCGCAATGGTTTGTAAGGAAAACGCGCCAAATTGCAAGGAAAACTTGGTGGATTTACCGCGCGCGCGGCTGTATACTTAGAATAGAAAAATGGGAGGTGGCATTTATGCGTTTGGGCGCCAGCCTGTCCAGCGCGCGCAAAAAGAGCGGTTTATCTCAGGAGGAGGTCGCCGAAAAGCTGGGCGTAAGCCGGCAGACCATTTCAAAATGGGAAACCGGGGGTTCACTTAGATAAAGATACCACATCAATCCCACGCTGACTTTTGCTCAACCGATACAGC
>CAWVLE010000163.1:0-6750 GCA_963929805.1 uncultured Eubacteriales bacterium
GTTTTTTGACGGTTTTGCGCCTTTTCCAAAACGAAGCCGCCCCGCCATGGACCGCGGGGCGGACAGGATTACATCTTTTCAACCGTATAGCTTTCGCCTTTGGTATCCACGCTGACGCGGCGGATCTTCTGCTCTTCCAGCGGGCGGTCCTGCGCGCCGGTGGGCGTCTGCGCCACGTGATCCACGGCCTCGATCCCCTCGATTACGCGGCCAAACGCGGCGTACTGGCCGTCCAAGTGGGGCGCGTCGGCGTGCATGATAAAGAACTGGCTGCCGCCCGAGTTTTTGTTCATGGCGCGCGCCATGGAAAGCACGCCGCGGGTGTGGCGCAGGTCGTTTTTCACGCCGTTGGAAAGAAACTCGCCCTTGATGGCGTACCCCGGGCCGCCCATTCCGGTACCGGTCGGATCGCCGCCCTGAATCATGAAGCCGGGGATTACCCGGTGAAAGATCAGCCCGTCGTAAAAGCCGGCCTGCGCCAGGCACACGAAGTTGGCCACTGTGTTGGGCGCGGTTTGGGGATACAGCTCGGCTTTAAACACGTCGCCGTTTTCCATTTCAAAGGTTACGATGGGATTGGCCATGGATGTCGTCCTCCTTAAAAGGCATTATTCCTCATTTTTGACCACGGTATATTGATATCCCTTGGTATCCACGGTAATGGTCTTAATGACGCAGTCGCGGGTAGGCTTGTCGTTGGCGTCGCAGGGGATGCTGGCGATGGCGTCCACGGTAGCCAGGCTTGCCTCGTCGGTCACCCGGCCAAAGGCGGCGTACTGGCCGTCCAGCTGCGTGGAATCGGCATGCATGATAAAGAACTGGCTGCCGGCCGAATCGTAATCCATGGCGCGGGCCATGGAGATTACGCCGCGCGTATGGCTGAGCGTATTTTCCACGCCGTTAGCGGAAAATTCGCCCTTGATGGTGTAGCCCGGGCCGCCCGTTCCGTTTCCGTTGGGGTCGCCGCCCTGGATCATAAATCCGGGAATCACCCGATGGAAGGTCAGCCCGTCGTAAAAGCCTTCCTGCGCCAGGCAGATAAAATTGGCCACCGTGTTGGGCGCGATTTTGGGGTACAGCTCCAGATTGATGGTGCTGCCGTCGTCCATTTCGATCGTCGCGGTCGGATTGGGTACGTCGTCGGCCACCTCGGTTTCGCGCCGGATCATGCTGCAACCGCCTAAAGTGCATACCATCAGCGCCAACGCAAGCAACAGGGACAGTCTTTTCATGATAAACCTCCTTGATATGATAAATCTGACGCTATTCGGATAGGATTAGCGCCCGCTTACGCTCGATCATTTCGTCCACGCGCTCGATATAATTTTCTATATTGCGCACATTGGGCGCGCGCTCTATGCGCAACTGGCGCGGAAACAGCCACTTGGTGATGGAACATGCGCCCGCCGCCAGTATGGGCGCGATTTCCTCCATGTTATCCACGTTGTACAGGCAGGCGCGGCCGGGGAGCGCATAGCCTACGTTTTCCAGGTTTCCGGCCATGTACTTTTGCCGGTACAGGTAATAGGGCTGGTAGCCGCATTGCTTTAGCCGTTCGCGCGCGTATTCCACCATGGCGCTTGCCTGGCGCGCGTCGCACTGCTCGTAGCCCGCCTCATGCAGGCGGCTGCCCCGCTTGATAGCCAGCGTGTGTACCGTGACGCTTTCGGGCTTAAGCGCGCAGACCTGGTCAAGCGTCGCGCGAAAATCGTCCATGGTTTCGCCGGGCAACGCGGCGATCAGGTCCATATTGATATCGTCAAACCCGTATGACCGGGCCAGTTCGTAGGCGTTTAGCGTATCGCGCGCGGTGTGCGCGCGGCCGATGCGCTTAAGCGTCTGGTCGGAAAAACTTTGCGGGTTCACGCTGATGCGGCCAATGCCGTGCGCGCGCAGCACGCGCAGTTTTTCCGCGTCTATGGTATCGGGCCTTCCGGCCTCCACCGTCCATTCCAAGGCGCCTTCAAAGCGGCGCTGCGCATGGGCGATCAATCCGTCCAGCTGATGCGCGCTTAACGAGGTGGGCGTGCCGCCGCCCATGTACGCCGCGCGCACGCGCATGCCCATATCGCGCATCAGCTGCGCGCAGGCGTCAAGCTCGTGCTTTAGCGCGTTAAGATAGGGCTCCACCAGGCGTCCGTCGCCCAGCTCTCCGGAGGAAAACGAGCAATAGCTGCACCGGGTGGTGCAAAATGGAATGCCGATGTACAGGTCAAACTGCTCGCTCGTGCGCGGCGGAAGGGCGCTTTGCACCGAAACAATTTCGTCCAGCAGCGCCGCGCGCTCGCCGCTTACGTCAAAGGTATTTTGCAGGTACGCGCGCGCCTGTTCGCGGCTCATGCCCGCTTCCAGCGCTTCATACATCAGCCGGGTGGGGCGTATGCCGGTAAGCGAGCCCCAGGGCGGCCGGATACCGGTCAGGCCGCTGAGCAGATGGTACAGCGCGTTTTTCACGCACCGCTTAAGGTAACGCTTTTGGGCGAGCGCGTCGCCTTCCGCTTTGACCGAAAGGGTAAACTCGTGCCCGCTGCCGTCGCTCCAGCGCTCGGTAAAAAGGCCGTCAGATGCCCGATGCTCATGGGTCAACGTCAACGCGGCATCCCCGGCGTCCTGGCCGGTAATGTGTACGTCCTCAAAAAACAGGCGCAGTATGTCGGCCATATCGCCGCTTAGCCCGACAAGGGGGGTGTTGATCTTGACGTTCATCCAAACAGAACCTCCGCCGCGGCGCCCAGCGTGCTTTCGCCGCCGTGTCCCGGATAAATGCGCGTGCCGGAGGGCAGTTTTACCAGCGCGCGCAACGAACGAACCAGCGCCTGCATATCCCCGCCCGGCAGATCGGTGCGCCCATATCCCTGCGCGAAAAGCGTGTCCCCGCAAAAGAGCGCGCCGTAATCCTTTAAATAATAGCATACGCCGCCGGGCGTGTGGCCGGGGGTTTCAATGACCGTAAAGCGCAGCCCGCATACCGTAAGGTCCCCGGCCGCCGCCGGGTAATCGCTGTTAGCGGCGCGGAAAGCGTCGTAGGTCATCCCGCGCGTCCACAGACAGTTTTCCGGGGCGGCCAGCATCTGGGCGTCGGACGGATGGATATACACCGGCGCGCCGGTCGCCTCGCGCAGATGCGCGGCCGCCGTGATGTGGTCGAAATGGCCGTGGGTGAGAAGTATCGCGCCCAGCGAGCGCCCGGCCTGCTTAAGCGCGTCCAACAGGCGCGCGCATTCGTCGCCCGGGTCGATTACCGCCGCGTCGCCGCGGCCGGGCAGCCCCACAAAATAAGCGTTTTCCGAGATGGGCCCGGTCACTACGCGGCGGACAAACAATTCGTCCATTTCAAAAACCTCCCTTGCTGTCCAGCAACAGCGTTACAGGCCCGTCGTTTAACAAACTGACCTGCATATGCGTGCGGAAACGGCCGGTCTGAACTTTCAGCCCTGACGCGCGCACCTCGTCCGCAAGCTGTTCAAACAGGGGCTCCGCCTGTTCGGGCCGCGCCGCGCGGCTGAAACTGGGCCTGCGCCCGTGGCGCGCGTCGCCCAGCAGCGTAAACTGGGAAACCAGAAGCACCTCTGCGCCCACGTCGCTAAGCGAAAGGTTCATCTTTTCGTTCTCGTCCTCAAAGATACGCAGAGTGGCGATTTTGCCGGCGATGTAGCGCATGTCGGTTTGCGCGTCGCCCTCTTCCACGCCGATCAACGCCAGAAAGCCCGGCCCGATCTGAGCGACCGTCTCGCCCGCCACGTCCACGCGGGCCCATTTTACCCTTTGTATTACCGCACGCATGTTTTGCTCCTATCCTCAGGCGCTTACGCGGAACACCTCTATGATGTCCGCGCGCTTGGACAGCTGTTTGATAATTTTTTCCAGTTGCTGGGTGTTTTTAATGCCCAGCGTGACGTTGATGATGGTATTGTGGCTTTTGTCCACCCGGGCGGCCAACGCCACAATGGCCACCTCCATCTTGTTAAACAGCATGGATATATCGGCCAACAACCCCATGCGGTCGTAGGCCACGATCTGTATGTCGGCGTTGTAGGCGCCGCCGCCCTCGTCCACCCAGCTGCAGGCGATCAGCCGTTCGGGCGTCTGAACGAAATCCTTCATATTTACGCAATCGCGCCGGTGTACGGAAACGCCGCGCCCGCGCGTTATATAGCCCACGATGTCGTCGCCCGGCAGCGGCGTACAGCACTTGGCAAAGCGCACCAGCATGCCCGGCTCGCCTTCGACGATAACGCCGTGCGAGGCGTGCGCCTGCTTGCGCGCCGCCTCTTCGCGCGCGGCGTGCGCGTCGGCGGGGGAGAGCGGCTTTATCTCGGGCGGCTCCGCCTTGGCGGTCTTTTTATATTCTTCTATCAGCCGGTTAAGCACCTGCGTGGTGCTCAGCCCGCCAAATCCCACCGTAACGTACAGATCGTCCAGGGAAGAGAGGGTATAGCGGCGGTACACCGGCTCCAGAAATTCGCTCTTGTTCAGCTGCGGCCACTGGTAGCCCAGCCGCTTGGCCTCGCGCTCGAGCATCTCGCGGCCCTTTTGCAGGTTTTCGTCCTTGAATTCGTGCTTAAACCATGCGCGTATTTTGCTGCGCGCCTCGCTGGTTTTGACGATTTGCAGCCAGTCGCGCGAAGGCCCGTGCGAAGCGGCGGAGGTAAGCACCTCTACAAAATCGCCCGATTCCAGCTCGCTGCTCAGCGGCACGATGCGGCCGTTCACCTTGGCGCCTACGCACTTGTTGCCGATGGCGGTATGGATGTAGTAGGCGAAATCCAGCGGCGTAGCGCCCCGGGGCAGGCTGACCACGTCGCCCTTGGGCGTAAAGACAAACACCTCGTCGCTGAACAGATCCACCTTCAGCGCGTCCATAAATTCGTTGGGGTCGCGCGTTTCGTTTTGCCAGTCCAGAATCTGGCGCAGCCAGTACAGCTTGTTATCCAGCGCGTCGGCCTGACGGCCCTCTTTGTAGCGCCAGTGCGCGGCGATGCCGAATTCGGCGGTGCGGTGCATCTCGTGGGTGCGAATCTGCACCTCGAATGTCAGGCCGCCCATGCCCACCACGGTGGTGTGCAGCGATTGATACATGTTGCCCTTGGGCATGGAGATATAGTCCTTAAAGCGGTTGGGCACCTGCGTCCACAGCGTGTGCACCACGCCCAGCGCCGCGTAGCAATCGGGAATGGTATCCACGATAATGCGCACCGCGATCAGGTCGTGTATCTGGTCAAAGGACTTATGCTGCTGCATCATTTTTTTATAGATGCTGTAAAAGTGCTTGGGCCGGCCGTCGATTTCGGCCTCGATATTTTGCTCTTTAAGCGCGGCGCTAAGCACGGAAATTACGTTTACAATGGATTTTTCACGCTCTTCGCGCTTCATGCCTACCTTTTCGACCAGGTTATAATAGCCTTCCGGGTCGATGTAGCGCAGCGCGATATCTTCCAATTCCCATTTGATGGCCGAAATGCCCAACCGGTGCGCCAGCGGCGCGTATACGTCCAGCGTTTCCCGCGCGATAGGCACCTGGCGCTTTGGGTCCTGAAATTTAAGCGTGCGCATGTTGTGCAGCCGGTCGGCCAGCTTAATGAGCACCACGCGGATATCCTTGGCCATGGCCAGGAACATTTTGCGCAGGCTTTCGGCCTGCTGCTCCTCCTTGCTGGTAAAATCCAGCTTGGACAGTTTGGTCACGCCGTCCACCAGCTGCGCTACTTCCGCGCCAAACTGGCTTTCTATGGTATCCAATCCGACCGACTCCACGTCCTCTACGCAGTCGTGCAGAAGCCCGGCCGCGATGGTGGTGGCGTCCAGCATCAGGTCGGCCAGTATATCGGCCACGCGATAGGGATGGGTGAAGTAAGGCTTGCCCGATTTACGCTTTTGGCCGGCGTGCGCGTCGCGCGCGAAATAAAAGGCGCGCGACACCAAATCCAGGTCATCGTCGGGATGATAATGCCTGATCTTGTTTAGCAGGGCGTTAAGTTGAGGGTCCTGCTCTTCCAGAACGTCGCTTTGGACGGCCGGCGTTTTTTCGGTTTCTGCCATGGTGTCACCTTCTCCATTCGCGAAGCGCGCGTAATCGGTTGAAAAGCGGGCACGTTTCCGGGTCGCACTTTTTCATCGGTTTAAGACTAAGCGCGGGGGGATCGGTCGTGTAGTTTATCAAATCCATATGGCCCAGCACGCACAGCCCGGCCGCAATGGCCGTATCGCTTAAACCGCTTTCTTCGGCCAGCGCGCCTATGATGCCCGGAATTGTGCGCGCATAGCAGGGCCGCGCGCTCAGGGCGCGCACCGAGCGATACAGCGTGCGCAAATCCTCTTTGCCGGGCAGATCGTCAAGCCATTCCGCGACCGCGTCCGTCTTTTCCAACGCGCGCGCGCCGTCCAACTCCGGCCACAGCGCGGCGGGCGTATCGGCCAGGTAAACGCGTTCGTAACCGGCGGGCACGCCGCCTGCCGGGCACAGGCAAACCGCGTTAAAGCAGCGCGCATCTTCTGCAAAGCGTCCGGCGATCAGGTCAAAACGGTCAAACAGCGCCGCGTCGCGCGCGTTCAGCAAAAACTGACGCAGCCGGTTAACCGAGGTAAACACCACCAGCGTGCCGCGCGGCGATTGCGCCAGGCTTTTAAACGGCGCGTCCCAGCCGCAAAATTTAACGGTTTCGCCTGCGTTTTTCAGGGATGGATATTCCCTATTATAAAGCCTTTTTGTTAAAAACGCTTGATGCAGCGGGCGGTATTCCCGCTCAAGCG
>CAWVLE010000164.1:0-4616 GCA_963929805.1 uncultured Eubacteriales bacterium
CAACGCCTTTGCGGCGCGATATTTGAAAGCTACGGCTTTTCGCCGGACCAGGCGCGCGAAATCACCGGCGTGTTGCTGGCGGCGGATTTAAACGGCATCGAATCGCACGGGCTGTCGCGGTTGGTGCGTTACGACCGGGAGATCAACAGCGGCTTTGTGGATATTCACGCCCAGCCGCAAACCGTGTTTGAAACGCCCATTTCGGCGGTAATCGACGCGCGCAAATCCATGGGCCAGCTGGTTTCCTGCCACGGTATGCGCATGGCCGTTGAAAAGGCGCGCAAAAGCGGCGCCGGCATGGTGGCGGTGCGCAATTCCAACCATTACGGCATCGCCGGATACTACGCGCGCATGGCCTGCGAGGCCGACCTGATGGGCATATGCATGACCAATTCCGAAGCCATTTTGGTGCCTACGTTCGCGCGCGCGGCCATGCTGGGCACCAACCCGATCGCCCTGGCCATGCCCGCCGACCCGATCGATTTTGTGTTTGACGCGGCGACCAGCGTAGTGCCGCTGGGCAGGCTTGAGGTATTTAACAAGCGGGGCCAGCCCTTGCCCGAAGGCTGGGCGCTCGACGCGGAAGGCCTGGATACGCGCGACGCGGCCGAGGTAATCGCCAACATATGCGGCCGCAAGGGCGGCGGCATCGTGCCCCTGGGCGGTTCGGATGAGACCGGCGGCGGGCACAAGGGCTATGGGTTCGCCCTGATCTGCGAACTGATGACCGCGATTCTCTCTTCCGGGCTGACCTCGGACGAGGTAAACGTCACGCCGGGCGTAAACGGCATGTCGCACTGCTTTATCGCGATGGATTACGGATTGTTTGGCGACAAGCAGGCAATCCGGGCGCATTTTTCCAACTATCTGGCCAAGCTGCGGGCCGCGGCAAAGGCGCGCGGTCAGGACCGCGTATACACCCATGGCGAAAAGGAATACTACGCCCGGGAGCGCATCGCGGCCGAAGGCATACCGGTTAATCAGGTCACTTTGTCGGAAATGCTGAAAATCGCGTCCAGCCGCGGCGTGGATACCGGCTTTTTGGCGGAGGTCTTAAAGGAAGCGCCCTGATAAAAAATCCGCGCGGCGTCAGGCGGGCGCCCGCCTATGCCGCTCACACGCGGCGTAGACGGACGCCCGCTTTAGGTTCCCTTGCTTCGTTTTTCGCGACGGCCATTACCGGATCGCGCTCGCTGTCTTAACGACTTGGGCGGCGTTTTTGTGGTGCGGTTACCCGCAGCTTTGTTCGCCGCCTTAAGACGCGCGCGAAAGCGCGCCTGAGGGGCATCCGCCGAAAATTCGATACTCCCCTCGCCTCGTCTGCCGCCAATGCGGCGCAGGCGCTTGTCTTATCCGGCCGGGCACAGCTGTTCGCGCACAACTGCGGCCACCTCGCCGGCCACCTGTTCGATGGTGTGTTGGTCGGCCCCTTCGGTCATTACCCGGATGAGCGGCTCGGTGCCCGACACGCGCACCACCACGCGGCCGTCGCGGCCCAGCGTCTTTTTCGCGCGGTCTATCGCGGCCTTTACTTCCGGGTTGGTATAAAAGGCCAGCTTCCCCTCGGGCGATACGCGTATGTTAATCATGCACTGCGGATAGCGCTGGATAATACCCGACAGATCGCTAAGCTTTTTGCCTTCGCGCCGGAGCAGGGACAAAAGCTGTATGGCGGTCAATTGACCGTCGCCCGTCGTGGCGAAATCGCGAAAGATAATATGGCCCGACTGCTCGCCGCCAAAGTCATATTCCTCCATCAGCATTTCTTCCAGCACGAAGCGGTCGCCTACCTTGGTGGCGATAAAGGACATGTCGTTCTCCTCGCAAAAACGGATAAAACCCAGGTTGGTCATAATGGTGCCCACCACGGTATTGCGGTTCAGCTTGCCGCGCCGCTTCATATCCTGCGCGCAAATGGCCATGATAAAGTCGCCGTCGATCAGATTCCCCTTATCGTCCACGCACAGGCACCTGTCCGCGTCCCCGTCGAACGCGACGCCCGCGTCCATTCCATTTTCCAGCACATAGCTTGTAAGCGCCTCCATGTGGGTGGAGCCGCAGTCCTGGTTGATATTGATTCCGTCGGGCTGGTCAAACAGAAAATCGCACTGCGCGCCCAGCTCGTCAAACAGCTTATGCGCCGTAGCGCTGGCCGCGCCGTTTGCGCAGTCCACCGCGATGCGCATGCCTTCCAGCGAAAAGGACACCGTACTTTTCAGGTGATCCACGTAATCCTTTACCGCCGTGGTCTTGTAAGTCACCTTGCCGATGTTTTCGCCGGTGACCGGTTCCAGCGGCCGCGCGCCGCCCAGCACGATGGACTCGATCTGCTCCTCCAGCGCGTCGGGCAGTTTATAGCCGTCGCCGCTGAATATCTTAATGCCGTTAAACTCCGCGGAATTGTGCGACGCGGAAATCATAACGCCCGCGTCGGCCTTGTATTTGCCCACCAGATAGGCTACCGCCGGCGTAGGCACCACGCCCAGCGCCATTACGTCCGCCCCCACCGAGCACAGCCCGGCCATCAGGGCGAATGAAAGCATATCCGAGGATATGCGCGGATCGATGCCCACCACGAAAACCGGCCTCCTGCGGCGGTTGTTGGAAAGCGCCATGGCGGCCGCGCGGCCGATCTGCGTCGCCAGTTCGCAGTTAAGCGTGTCATTGGCCACGCCGCGAATTCCGTCGGTTCCAAAAAGTCTTCCCATTCACATTCTCCTTTGGACTAAAAATCCCGTCCCGGGCCTTTTTCAAGTGGCCTTCAGGCGCGGCACAATCTGTCCGGGCGCTTTGTAAATCGCGTCCTGCATCACCACGCCCCGCACGCAGGATGTGGGATACACGCTGGTCCTCCGCCCGATAATCGTGCCCGGATTGAGCACGCTGTTGCAGCCGATCTCCACTTCGTCGCCGAGCATCGCGCCAAACTTCTTAAGCCCGGTGTCGATCACGCGCGTATCCAGCTTTACCTGCACCAGCGTCTTGTCGCTCTTTACGTTGGACGTAATCGAGCCCGCGCCCATATGCGCCTTGTAGCCCAGTATGGAATCGCCCACATAGTTAAAATGGGGCGCCTGCACGCCGTCGAACAACACGGCGTTTTTAAGTTCGGTGCTGTTGCCGACCACCGCGTTTTTACCCACCAGCGCCGAGCCGCGGATAAATGCGCAATGGCGCACCTGCGCGTCGTGGTCAATGATCACCGGGCCCGTAATGCTCGCCGTAGGCGCCACCTTTGCCCGGCGGGAAATCCAGATTCCGTCGCCAGGGTGCTCGTACTGTTCCGGGTCCAACGTGGCGCCCAGCGCGATAATAAAATCGCTGATACGCTTTAGCGCCTGCCAGGGATATTCCAGATTATCAAACAGCGCCGCGCCAATCGTCCGGTTCAAATCGAACAGATCCATTATGCCGATCTTCTCCATCGCCATCTCCCTCCTTTCCGCCGCCAACGCGCGGCTATGCGCGTTATTATAGCATAAAATGCAATGGCTGGCAAAGGTTGGCGCACCTATATGATATGCGCCGCTATCCTGATGCAGCTTACGTTTGCCTTTTTAGCAAAAAAATAACGCGCCGGCCCAGGAATGTAAGGAAAAAGCGGCGGTTTACCGCGCGCCTTTTTAAAACAGTATTGCCCCAGACAATCCGCATCCGGCAATTTCCGTATGCGCAAATTGTTTGGGGCAAAAGCGCGTTCATCTTTTATCCGGCTTTACAAGTTCGCAGCGTCCGCTTGTACGCGCCCGGCGCGGGCGCGCCGGCCGCGCATCCATACGGCGCTTTAAAGCGGCTTATAGCTTCCGCACATGCTTTCGTCTTCCGGACGGCCGCCCGAGCAGTTCGGGCAGGCTTCCACATGAATCGAGCGTAGCGAGCAATAGTCCTGTCCGTCGCAGTGATGCGCACAGCTGGTTACGTTGCAGCGGATATCCACGTTGCATTCCTTTTTTGCCATAGCGAAAACACCCTTCCTTTTAAATTTGTCTTGCGACAATAGTAGCTTGCGCCGCGGCGGGGAGAATCATTCACGCTTTTCAACGGCGCGGCGCTGTGCTATAATATGCGGGTGATAAAAAATGGCGGGTGATAAAAAATGCCGAATGTGGACGTCGTCGGAAAAATTGGCTCCATGGCCATGATCCGGCGCGATGAAAACGAAATTGACTACAACATCATTTCCCGCGTGGCCGCGGAATTGCGTCCGGGCATGATTTGGGTAACCAGCGGCGCGGCGGAACTCGGCCGGCTGGATTTTTTAAAGCGCAACGGTTGGGAATTGACCGGGGATCCGCAGGAGGTCAAGGCGGATTACTGCGCGCAGGGTCAGGCCATACTCATGTCCAATTATCGCCAATTTACCCGGCCGGAGTATTCGCTGCGCCAGGTGTTGGTGGAGCATCAGCATTTTAACGACGAGGTAAAGCGCGATTACATACGCAGGCTGCTGCTGCGCGCGGCGGATCAAAACGCCATCCCCATCGTAAATTACAACGATCCGGTGTCCGACGAGGAAATACGCAAAATGGAACTGGCCTCGCTTAAGCGCGCGCACGAGCACGTGGTGGAGTGCGTGGACAACGACGAAACCGCGGCCGTGCTGTGCGAGCTGGTGG
>CAWVLE010000165.1:0-9474 GCA_963929805.1 uncultured Eubacteriales bacterium
AGCGTGGGCGCCTGGCGCACGCCGTAACGGGCGGCCATTTCCGGGTTATCCTCGGCGTACACTTTGCGGTAGGCGATGCCGGCGGAAATCAGCATATTTTCCGCCTGACGGCAATTGGGGCAGGTGTGCGTCGCAAACAGCAGCGCCATATCGCCGGGCCGCAATTCCGCCGCCTGCGCGGCCTGGGCCGGCTGCGGTACGGACTCGGGCTTATCCGTCCGGCGCAATACCGAATGTTCCGGACGGTATACCTTTCGGTCCTTAAACTCCTGCGCCTTTCCGTCGTTCCAGTTCTGCACCGGGCGGTAATAGCCGGTGATCCGGCTGTAAATTTCCGTGGCCTGGCCGCAGTGCGGGCAGGCGCTAACCTCTCCGGCCAGATAGCCGTGGTCCTTGCACACCGAATAGGTGGGCGATATCGTATAGTAAGGAAGTTTATAATTTTCCGCGATCTTGCGAACCAGGCTCGCGGCGGCTTTCCAATCGGGCAGCTTTTCGCCCAGGAAGGCGTGGAACACCGTGCCCGAAGTGTACAGCGTCTGCAATTCGTCCTGGATGTCGAGCGCGGAGAATATGTCTTCCGTATAGCCCACGGGCAGGTGCGAGGAATTGGTGTAGTAAGGCGTGCCGTGCTCGTTGGCGGTGATGATGTCGGGATACAGCTCCTTGTCGTGCTTGGCGAAACGATAGGTGGTGGATTCCGCAGGCGTGGCCTCCAGATTGTACAAATCGCCGTACTGCTGCTGGTAATCGCTCAGGCGCTCGCGCATGTGGTTAAGCACGTCCCGGGCAAACGCCTGGGCGCGCTCGTGGGACAAATCCTGCCGGATCCAGCGCGCGTTCAGCCCGGCCTCGTTCATGCCGATCAGCCCGATGGTGGAGAAGTGATTATCAAACGTGCCCAGATAACGTCGGGTGTAGGGATACAGCCCGGCCTCCATCAGACGGGTGATGACGGTGCGCTTGGTTTTCAGGCTCCGGGCGGCGATGTCCATCAGCTTGTCCAGGCGGCGGTAAAAATCCGCCTCGTCCTGCGCAAGATAGGCGATGCGCGGAAGATTGATGGTCACCACGCCCACGCTGCCCGTAGATTCGCCCGAGCCGAAGAAACCGCCCGATTTTTTGCGCAGTTCCCTAAGGTCCAGCCGCAGCCGGCAGCACATGGAGCGCACGTCGGAAGGCTCCATATCGCTGTTTATATAATTGGAGAAATAGGGCGTGCCATATTTGGCGGTCATTTCAAACAGCAGGGCGTTGTTTTCGGTTTCGCTCCAGTCGAAATCTCGGGTGATGGAATACGTGGGAATGGGGTACTGGAACCCGCGCCCGTTGGCGTCGCCCTCGATCATGATTTCGATGAAGGCCTTGTTCACCATGTCCATTTCCGCCTGGCAATCCCCATAGGTGAAATCCATTTCCCTGCCGCCCACGATGGCGGGCAGACCGGCCAGATCGCGGGGCACGGTCCAGTCCAGCGTTATGTTGGAAAACGGCGCCTGCGTGCCCCAGCGGCTGGGCGTATTTACCCCATATACAAAGGACTGCACGCACTGCTTTACTTCGCGCTGGCTCAGCTTATCCACCTTGACAAACGGGGCCAGATACGTGTCGAAGGAAGAAAAGGCCTGCGCGCCCGCCCATTCGTTTTGCATGATGCCCAGGAAATTTACCATCTGGTTGCACAGCGTTGAAAGATGACTGGCAGGGGAGGAGGTGATTTTTCCCGGCACGCCGCCCAACCCCTCGCGGATGAGCTGGCGAAGCGACCAGCCCGCGCAGTAGCCGGTCAGCATGGAAAGATCGTGCAGGTGTATCTGCGCGCTGCGGTGCGCTTCGGCCACCTCCTGATCGTATACCTCGCTTAACCAGTAGTTTGCCGTAATGGCGCCGGAATTGGACAAAATCAACCCGCCCACCGAGTAGGTGACCGTGGAATTTTCCTTTACGCGCCAGTCGTTGATTTTTAGATAGTCGTCCACCAGATCCTTGTAGTTGAGCAACGTGGAATTGATGTTGCGCACCTTTTCGCGCTGTTTGCGGTAAAGAATATACGCCTTGGCGACGTCCGCGTAGCCCGCTTCGCTGAGCACGGCCTCCACGCTGTCCTGGATGTCTTCCACGCTGATGCGTTCGTCCTTTATGCGCGGCTCAAAGTGGGCGGTCACCCGCAAGGCAAGCAAATCGATCACGCTGGGGTGATATTGCTTGGCCGTGGCCTTAAACGCCTTGGTGATGGCCGCGCTGATTTTTTCTATTTCAAACGGCGCCACGGCGCCGTCCCGCTTGATTACCTGATACATACGCCCACTCCCTTTTCACACTAACGCGGCGCCCTTACCGGACGCCGGATCGCTACAACTATACCATGCCAGCCAGTTTATGTCAATGGGAAAAGGCATATATTGTATGTGATATATGTGTGTAAATACTATATATTGTTTGTTTCCAAAAAGAAAAGTATACGCCTAAATGCCGCGCAGCGACACGGCGGGAATAAAGGGGGAAAGAACGCGTACAAAGTTTTCCATTTCGGCGCGGGAATAAGGGGTAAGATCCTGGCGGGGAACCGTATTGCGCGCAACGAAGGCCTGAAGGAAATAACGGCGGGCGCCGCTTAGCCCGCGGCCGATTTCAAGCATATCCTCCCGGGTATGAAATTGCCGCACCACGGTCGTGCGGAATTCATAGTCCACCTTTCCCGACATCAGACAGGCGGCGCTTTGGCGGACGGGCTCCAGATCCATGTCTTCCAGGCCGCAGGTAAGGGCGTACCGGGCCGGGCTGTTTTTAATGTCCATCGCCACGTAATCCACCAGCCCGGCCTGGCACAACCGGGTCAGGCGGCCGGGCTGGCTTCCGTTGGTATCCAGCTTAACGGCGTAGCCCAACGACTTAATCCGCTCAAGCAGCTGGGCCAGATCCGGCCGGAGCAGGGGTTCGCCTCCGGTCACGCACACGCCGTCCAACAGGCCCCTGCGCTTTTCAAGGAAGGCGAAAAACAAGTCTGTGGAAAGCGCCTCGGGCATGGGCCCGTCGATCAGGCCGCTGTTGTGGCAAAACGGGCAGCGAAAGTTGCAGCCGCCCAAAAATACGGTACACGCAACTTTACCCGGCCAATCCAGCAGGGTCATTTTTTCAAGCCCCTGAATATCCATATCGATTGCGCCTCCGCCTTAGTGTGTGGGCCGACGCCCTTGGCGATTATATCACAGGTTTGAAAAATTTGGGTTTACGAGGGCCGTTTTTTTAATAAAGCAAATAACCATATTGTAAAATAATTATATTGCGGCCTCAAAAAAAGCGACAAAATATGGCGGTATACAAGAAATTCTGTTATAATATAAAACAAATTCCGCTTTTGACGGCGCGGGAAGGAGAATGGCATGCTGTTCCAAACGTGCTTTCACGACATGCAAAGCGTGGCCGTGCGAAACGTGTCCGCTGTGCTGCACCATAATTGTAATTTTAAAATGTACAATTCCCATAGCTATCGTTTTTTCCCCTGGCATTGCCATAATTTTTATGAAATTCAGTTTTTTTATAACTATCCGGACGGCTACGATCATCCGGATAAACGCTTTGCGGAAAGAACGCTGCAACTGTTCAGCCCGCTTCAACCACACTCGTGCGAGGACATCGGGTTTGAAAATTTGTTGCTGATTCAGTTTTCCGTGCCGTTTATCCACCGCAATATATCCACCATACCCGAGGGCGCGCAGCTGATGATGAGCAATTCGCTTTTGCGCAGGAGCGGTTTTATCGTCCCGGAACAATCGCAATTGGACGAGATACTTAAAATAATAGCAAGGACTGTGCCGGTGTTCGAGGATCAGGAAGATGAACGAGGTTTTCAAAAGCGCGCGCAGGCGATGTATAATCCTTTATACGAAATGCGCCTGAACGCTGCGGTATTGCAATTGCTGAGCGAGCTGATCGGCATGGGCGCGCTGGTTATAACAGAGGGCGCGATGCCTTTGCTCAGCCAATCCATACAAACCGTGATCGAGCGCATTATCATGCATCCTGAGGAACATATTTCCCTGCGCCAGGCCGCCGATATCGCGCACCTTAGCTATTCCGATTTTAGCCGAAACTTTAAAAACAAACTGGGCTGCGGGTATGTGGATTTTTGCAACATTGTGCGCGTCAGAGAGGCGGAAAACATGCTCATTTTTTCGGACCAGTCCACCGGCGAAATTGCCGCGCGTCTGGGGTTTGGCAGCGCGAGTTACTTCAACAGGGTATTTATGCGCTTTACCGGCATTACGCCTACAGAGTTTCGGCAGAAGGGCAGATCTGCCCCGCTTGTTCCGCAAAAATTTAGTTAACCGCAAAATCAGACTAACAACGAGCAGAATCGTGAGTTGTCAAAAAATGTGTTTTTATTGTATAATATAGATAATGATTGGAGACGACATTGGGAAATTTCACAAAATTACCGTGTTGTTTCCGAAAAGTATTTTAGGGAGGTCATCAGGATGACGAAGAAAATCTTGGCTTTGGCACTGGCGCTTATGTTAGTAATGGGTGCGCTGTGCACGGTCAACGCGGAAGAAACCACCGCGCTCTCCGGCAAGCTGACCATCTGGGCCTGGGGCGCGGATGCGGAAGCGGAACAGCGCGAGGCGATTATTCAGGCCTTTATAGCGGCCCATCCGGAGCTGGAAGTGGAGTATTCCATCATTCCCACCGCCGATAGCGTATGGGATCAGAAGGCTGCCGCGGCGTTGTCGTCCGGCTCCGCTCCCGACGTTATTCAGATGTCGCCCGACTATTTCGGCATGAACACCAAGTACTACATCGACCTTAATCCCTACGTAGAGCGCGACGGCATCGACCTGGACGAGGTTCTGCTGCCCGGTATGATCGACGGCTACTATGACGCGGACGGCAAGCTGGAAGGCTTCCCGCTTCACTCCAACTGCTTCTACATGGCGATCAACAAGGACATGTTTGACGCTGCGGGCGTGGCCTATCCCGAAGAGGGCTGGACCATTGACGAGCTGCTCGACTGGGGCATGAAGTTCGTCGGCGGCGAAGGCGCCAACCGCACCTACGCCATGGCCAAGCACTGGGTTATGAACAACATGATGGTGTACGCCGGCGGCGGCGCGCCCTACTCTGACGACCTGAGCACCTGCTACATGAACACCGACGAAATCAAGGAGTGCCTTGCGCTGTATGCCGAGCTGATTGGCCAGGGCGCGGTTCCCAACGATACCGAGAGCAACGCCATTCCTTCCGCTGTGCTGTTCCAGAGCGGTCTGTGCGCGATGTATCCGCTGGGCGGCTTTGAGGCCGAGAGCTTCCTCAACGACTGCGCCGAGAACGGCATCAACGTAGGCTTCTGCCCCATGCCGTATGACGTGAAGGGCGAAAAGGAAATCAACGTGCAGTACGCCACCGGTTGGGCCATCACCACCACGGCTCAGAACACCGAAGCGGCCTGGCAGTTCCTCAAAGAGAGCGCCTTTGCTAACGAAGAAATGTGCAAAGCCACCGCGATCTGCGGCATCCCCGCTTCCAAGGAAGTTGCGGAGAACTACTACGCCAACATCGAATACGAAGGCTTCGGCACCGCGTTCAACGACTACATGGTTGAGCACCTGGGCGCTTCCCACATCAATCCCTTTGGCGGCACCCTGGCCTCCACGGGCGATATCTGGAGCACCATGGTTCAGGCTGTGACGCTGGACGGTCAGTCGCCTGAAGACACGATGGCGCAGTACGCGCAACAGTGCATGGACGAGTTTGCCAGCTACGGCTTCAATACCGCGATTAGCGCCAACTAAACAATAATAAAATGGAAGACGCGGAGAAAGCCACCTTTCGCTGCGTCTTCCTTAATATTTGGGTGGGATAACTATTATGAAGCAGAAAGTGCGTTCCGGTTTTACAAAGCGTAATACGATTTGTTTTTACGCTTTTGTTGCGCCCTGGTTAATTGGGTTCCTGGTATTAACCGTATATCCCATGTTGGAATCATTCCGACTGTCGCTGACTGATACCGGTTTTAGCGGTTCGGGCGCGTACATAGGCTTTCAGAACTTTATTACCGCGTTTAACGGCGATACCCGCTATTGGATATCCTTCCGCAATACGTTTTTGTACGTGTTGATGTACGTTCCTTGCAGTCTTATATTGTCTTTCTTCCTGGGCTGGCTGTTGAGCCGGAAAGTCCGTTTTCTCGGGTTCTTCCGCAGTGTGTTTTACATTCCCTACCTGACGGCTGGCGTAGCGGTAACCATCATGTGGGGCTGGCTGTTTAACGGCAGTTACGGTCTGATCAATTACGTATTGTCTCTTTTTGGAATCCAGGGTCCCAACTGGCTGGGCGACAAAAATACGGCGCTTATCTGTATCGTAATTATGAACCTGTGGTCTATCGGCAACAACATCCTGATTATGCTGGCAGGCATACAGGATATTCCTACTTCTTATTATGAAAGCGCCGATATCGACGGCGCGTCTACCTGGCGTCAGGTACGTTCCATCACAATTCCCCTCAGCACGCCAACGATCTTTTTCAACCTGGTTATTGGCGTTATCAACGCGTTCCAGCTGTTCAACCAGCCCTACATCTTGACCGATGGCGGCCCGGTGGACTCGACGCGCACCATGTCCATGCTCATTTTCCAAAATGCGTTTGAGTACGGCAAAATGGGTTACGCCTCGGCTGTGGCCTGGACGCTGTTCGTCGCGATTATGGCGTTCGTTTTGATAATTCAGTCCTCTTCGCGTAAATGGGTATTCTACGGAGACTGATGGGGGAATTGCAATGAATATATCAAGCTCAATACGCGCACGACGCGTGGTAGGTAGAACGATTATCTATCTTATACTATGTATATGTGTGGTCATAAGCATCACGCCGTTTTTGTGGATGCTGCTCACTTCGGTCAAATCCACGGCGGAAGCGTACCGTTTTCCTCCGTCGATTTTTCCACAGCGTTGGTTGTGGAGCAACTACTCCAACGGCCTTAGCAAAGCCAACTTTCCGCTGTTTTTCCGCAATACCGCTTTCCTGGCGGTGGTGTGCACAATCGGCACGGTAATTTCCTCGCAGATTGTGGCGTATGGTTTTTCCCGCTTTAAATGCGTAGGCTCCAAGATGTGGTATACGCTTATGCTGGCCACCATGATGCTGCCCAACCAGGTAACGCTGATCCCGCAGTATTTGCTGTACCTGAAAATGGGCATGGTGGACACCTACTGGCCGCTGATTATCCCCTCCTGGTTGGGCGGCGGCGCGTTTAACATCTTTTTGTTTATCCAGTTCTTCCGCACGTTGCCCAAAGAGCTGGATGAGGCCGCCTTTATCGACGGCGCCAACACGCTGCAGACCTTCACCCACATTATGATGCCTTCTGTCAAGTCGGTTTCGCTGTGCGTGCTGGTTATGTCGCTGGTGTACAACTGGAACGACTTCTTCACGCCGTTGATTTACATCAACAGCACCAAGAAGTTTACCCTCGCTATCGGCCTTCAGTTCCTGAACAGCTCCATGGGCGACACCAAGATTGGCCAGATGATGGCCGTGGCTGTGGCGACCATGATCCCGGTACTGATCGTGTTCTTCCTTTGCCAGAGGTATTTCATCGAAGGTATCAAGATGTCCGGTATAAAGGATTAATGGCAAGGAGGGCTGTTCGTGCTTACATTTCATCTTAACCCAAACGACCAGCGCGTTGCCTTTGACCACCCCTGGGAAAAGTGCGTAGGTTCCTGCCACGCCTATACGGCCCTGCGCGAGGACTACCGGCGCCAGTTAAAGCGCGCGCATCGCGATATCGGTTTTGAGTACGTGCGTTTTCACGGGCTGCTCAACGACGACATGAGCGTGGTGCTGAAGAAAAAGGACGGCACGCTGGCGTATAACTTTTTCAATATCGACTGCATATTCGACTTTTTGCTGGAAAACGGCATGAAGCCCTTTATCGAGCTGGGCTTTATGCCCGAAGCGTTGGCGTCGGAGCAAGTATACTGCTTCCATTACCGCGGCAATATCTCCAAGCCCAGCGATTACGCGAAGTGGGACGATTTAATCCGCTCGCTTACCACGCATCTGCTAGAGCGATACGGCGAAAAGGAAATCGCGCAGTGGTATTTTGAGGTGTGGAACGAGCCCAACCTGAAATTTTTCTACGCCGGCACGCAGGATGATTACTTCGAGCTATACGATCACACCGCGCGTAGCATCAAATCCGTGTGCGCCAGCGCGCGCGTGGGCGGGCCCGCCACGGCGATTAACGCCTGGATTCCCGAACTGATCGGCTATTGCCGCAAGAACAACGTGCCGTTGGACTTTGTCAGCACGCACCACTATCCCACCGACGACCCGCTGTGGAACAGCGGTATGTCCCTGGAGGCGTTCTTTGCCGAGGTTATGAAAAAGACCCCGGAAGAGCAGCGCCATGCCCAGGATTACAAGCGCGGCGTGCTGACCGCCATGCTCAAGGTGACGGCGGAGCAGGCGGGCGACTACCCGCTGCACTATACCGAGTGGAACACGTCCGCCTCGCTGGGCGACGAGCGCCACGATTTGCCCTACAGCGCGGCCATGATTTGCAAGACGCTGTCGGATAACGCCGGACTGGTAAAGACCTATAGCTTCTGGACGTTTACCGATATTTTCGAGGAAGGCGGCCAGCTGGCCGGGGAATTCCACGGCGGGTTTGGCCTGCAAACGGTACACGGCGTCGCGAAGCCTACCTACCGGCTGATGCAGCTGATGCACGGCATGGGCTACGAACGCTATCAGCCCCAGCCCGAGCAGGGTAGCGTGGGCATGATTGCCGCGCCGTGCGAGGGCGGCATGCGGGTAATGCTGTACAATCACGACGTATTGGATACGCCGCTGGACGATCAGCTTGTCTGCCTGAAATTGGACGGCGCAAAGCTTAAGCGCGCCGTTATCGCCCGTATAGATGAGCGGCATGCCAACGCATATGCCTGCTATCAACAGATGGGCGCGCCGGTCTATCCCGACCACAACCAACTGTGCGCGCTGAACGAGGCCTCCGCGCTGGCGTGGGAGGAGCAGCCCTTTACCGATGAAGGATTGCAGATCAACCTGCCGGCGCACGGCGTAGCGGCGCTCGATTTAAAATTTTGCTGAGCGCACAATGACGCCCGAAGATGAGAAATAAGCCCACGGCGGGATGGATGCACGTGTGAACGCGGCTATCCCGATTTAGGGTGTCGAAAAAGTCCGCCTGCGGCGTCCTTTTTCGAGTGAAAAGCGCTGTTTCCCTCTCGCCCCTACGGGGCTCCCGGGCGGGAAACAGCGTAAGGAAGCCTTGCCGGGCAAGGCCTGCGAATCCGCCGCGCATGTCGCCGGATTCGATTAGAAATTGGAGGGCTGCGGCCCTCCAAACCACCCGGAAGGTTTTTTGACAGTCTGAGCCACAGGCCGGCGGCCTTTATATTTAAGTACTCGTGCGGCCTTTTACGCCTTTAAGATGACCGTGGTAA
>CAWVLE010000166.1:0-6761 GCA_963929805.1 uncultured Eubacteriales bacterium
GCAGCTGGGCGTAGGTAATCTTACCGCGCTCGTCGGTCAACGCCACCTTGTCGGGACATCGTCCGGCCGCTTCCTCCAGATACGTAAGCACGCTGATAACCATCCGCCTACCCCTCCCCGTCATCCGTGTATAATATTTAATTATATGCAAAAAACAATGTAGCGTCAAGCGCGGCACGCGGGCAAAGCGGGCGCAAACCGCGCGGATATATTATTGTAAAAAATCAACGCCTTGCCGGTTTCGCGCGCCCTTACGCGCCCGCTCGCCTTGACTTGACACGTAGGTTCTATTATAATTAAACTGTTGCAGATTGTAGGCAGGCTCCCCATGTACGGAAGCCCGCTCAACGCATTGACCAATTTATATAAGGGGGCTATCCACTTGAGTACCAAAATGACCATCGACGGTAATACCGCCGTCAGCCATATCGCATATGCGTTTAGCGATGTGGCGGCAATTTACCCGATCACGCCGTCTTCCCCGATGGCGGAAGTCGCGGACGAATGGGGCGCGGGCGGCCGTAAAAATCTGTTTGGCCAGCAGGTGAAGATTGCCGAAATGCAGTCCGAAGCGGGCGCGGCGGGCGCCGTGCACGGCTCGCTAAAAGCCGGCGCGTTGACCACCACCTTCACCGCATCGCAGGGCCTGCTGCTCATGATCCCCAATATGTACAAAATCGCGGGCGAGACGCTGCCGTGCGTTTTCCACGTGTCGGCGCGCGCGCTGGCTTATCATGCGCTGTCCATTTTCGGCGACCATTCCGACGTGATGGCCTGCCGTCAGACCGGTTTTGCCATGCTGGCCTCCAACTCCGTGCAGGAAGCCATGGACATGGCGCTGGTGGCGCACCTGGCTACGCTTAAGAGCCGCGTTCCCTTCCTGCATTTCTTCGATGGCTTCCGCACCAGCCACGAAGTGCAGAAGATCGACGGCATCGACTACGACGAAATCGCCACGCTGGTGGATTGGGATGCCATCAAGGCCTTCCGCGACCGCGCGCTCAACCCCGAGCATCCGCATCAGTCGGGCACCGCGCAGAACCCGGACATCTACTTCCAGGGCCGTGAGGCCGCCAACTCGCTGTACAACGCCACCCCCGCCATCGTGGAGGAGGTCATGAAGGCGGTCGGCAAGCTGACCGGGCGCAAGTACAAGCTGTTCGACTACGTGGGCGCCAAGGACGCCGAGCGCGTCATCATCGCCATGGGTTCGGGCTGCGAAGCCATCGAGGAGACCGTAAATTACCTGACCGCCAAGGGCGAGAAGGTTGGCCTTATCAAGGTACACCTGTACCGTCCCTTCTCCATGAAGCACTTCCTGCGCGCCATTCCGGAGACCTGCCGCCAGATTTCCGTGCTGGACCGCACCAAGGAATCCGGTTCTCTGGGCGAGCCGCTGTATCTGGACGTGTGCAGCGCGCTGCGCGAGGCCGGCCGCGACGACATCACCGTGCTGGGCGGCCGTTTCGGCCTGGGCTCCAAGGAGTTCAACCCCACCATGGTCAAGGCCGTGTACGACAACATGCTTAAGAAGACCCCCAAGAACCACTTCACCGTGGGCATCGTGGACGACGTGACCAAGACCAGCCTGCCGCTGGGCAAGACGCTGGACGTCGCGCCCGAAGGCACCAAGAGCTGCATGTTCTACGGCCTGGGTTCGGACGGCACCGTGGGCGCCAACAAGAACTCCATCAAGATCATCGGCGACCATACCAACATGTATGCGCAGGCATACTTCTCCTATGACTCCAAAAAGTCGGGCGGCATCACCGTAAGCCACCTGCGCTTTGGCAAAAAGCCGATCAAGTCCACCTACCTGATCGACTCGGCCGACTTCATCGCCTGTCACAACCCGGCCTATGTCACCAAGTACGACATGGTATCCGCGCTCAAAGAGGGCGGCGTGTTCCTGCTCAACAGCCCCTGGACGGCCGAAGAGATGGACAGCATGTTGCCCGCCTCCATGAAGCGCGCGCTGGCGCAGAAGAAAGCCCGCTTCTTTAATGTGGACGCCATCAAGCTGGCCCGCGAAGTGGGCATGGGCGGCCGTATCAACACCATCATGCAGGCCGCGTTCTTCAAGCTGGCCAACATCATCCCCTACGCCAAGGCCGACGAATACATGAAGGCGTACGCCAAGAAGGCCTACGGCAAGAAGGGCGACGAAGTGGTTAAGAAGAACTGGGACGCCATCGACATCGCCATTTCCGGCCTGGTGGAAATTCCGGTTCCGGCCGAATGGGCCAAGGCGACCACCGGCGCCGTGCCGGTCAAGGTCGAGGCGACCGAGTACTTTGACAACGTGGTTCTGCCCATCCTCTCGCAGGAAGGCGACAAGCTGCCCGTAAGCGCCTTTACGGTGGACGGCTCGGTTCCCACCGGCACCACCAAGTACGAAAAGCGCGGCATCGCGGTCACCGTGCCCGAGTGGGATATGACCAAGTGCATACAGTGCGGCAACTGTTCCATGGTTTGCCCGCACGCGGCCATCCGTCCTTATCTGATCAGCGAAGAGGACATGAAGAACGCGCCCGAGGCCTTCAAGACCAAGCCCGCCACCGGCAAGGGCTTCGAGGGCTATCAGTACCGCATGCAGGTAAGCGTGCTGGATTGCACCGGCTGCGAGAACTGCGCGCAGGTCTGCCCGGCCAAGGAAAAGGCGCTGGTCATGAAGCCGCTCAGCACCCAGATGGAGCAGGAGGCCAACTGGGAGTTTGCCCAGAAGCTGCCTGAGTTCAAGGGCGAATTGAACGTGAAGACCGTAAAGGGTTCGCAGTTCAAAAAGCCGCTGTTTGAGTTCTCCGGCGCGTGCGCGGGCTGCGGCGAGACGCCTTACGTCAAGTTGATTACCCAGCTCTTCGGCGACCGCATGATTATCGCCAACGCCACGGGCTGCTCCTCCATTTACGGCGGTTCCGCGCCCACCTGCCCCTACACCGTCAACGAGGACGGCCATGGGCCGGCCTGGGCCAACAGCCTGTTTGAGGACAACGCCGAGTTTGGCTTCGGCATGAACCTGGGCGTATCGCAGCGCCGCGACAAGCTGGCCGAGAACGTACGCGCGTTGGCCGAGAAGTGGGCGTCCTGGCCCGACAACAAGGCCGCCTGCGAAGAATGGCTTGCCGGCATGGACGACGCGGAAAAGAGCAAGGCCGCGGGCGCCAAGCTGCTTAAGCTGGTAGAGGGCTGCAAGGATTGCGGCTGCGAGTGCGACCCGCTGTGCAAGGCCATTTACGAGGATCGCGACCTGCTGACCAAGAAGTCCATCTGGATCTTCGGCGGCGACGGCTGGGCCTACGACATCGGTTACGGCGGATTGGATCACGTGCTGGCGCAAAACCAGGATGTGAACGTGCTGGTTCTGGATACCGAGGTGTACTCCAACACCGGCGGACAGGCCTCCAAGTCCTCGCCCACCGGCGCTGTGGCCAAGTTTGCCGCGGCCGGTAAGCGCACCCGCAAGAAGGATCTGGGCATGATGGCCATGAGCTACGGCTATGTGTACGTGGCGCAGGTCGCCATGGGCGCCGACATGAACCAGCTGCTCAAGGCGGTTACCGAGGCCGAGGCCTATCACGGACCGTCGCTGATCATCGCCTACGCGCCCTGCATCAACCACGGCATCAAGATGAACCAGGCTCAGGCCGAGATCAAGAAGGCGGTCGCCGCCGGCTACTGGCCGATGTACCGCTACAATCCCGAGACCGGCAAGCTGACCGTGGACAGCAAGGATCCCACCGCCTCTTATCAGGACTTCATCAAGGGTGAAAACCGTTACGCTTCGCTGCTGCGTCAGTTCCCCTCCATCGCTCAGGGCCTGTTTGACGAGGCCGAGCAGGAGGCCGCGCAGCGCCTGGCCAATTACAAAAAGCTGGCTGAAAAATAATTCTTTCTCAAAACTCCCTGTTTAAAAGGTTGCCGCCGCGAATATTCGCGCGGCGGCCTTTTTTCTTTTGGCATACGCGTTTGGCGCGGCGGCCTATTTCGGCGCGTCGTCCTGCAAAAAACCCATGCCGGTGCGCATAAGCCGTTCGGCCATGCGCGCCATTTCACCGGCCGGCGTGGACATACCCTCCTCCATCCATTTGCGCAATAGCCCGATACAGCCGGAGCTCGCAAAGGCGTAATAGTAGTCCAACTGTTGCGGCGTGGCCTGCGAAAAACAGCGGCTGTACACCGACATGCAGGCCGAGCGGCCCAGGCTGAGCAGCCGGTTCAAAAAGGCCTTGTCGCCGTAATCGCCCAACGTCACCGTGCATAGATCGGAATTGTCCTTTAAACATTGAAATACCGCGGCGGTTACCGCCTCCAAATCGTCCGGCGCCTCCCCCATGGGCATCAGCGGGGCCAGCGCGCGTTTTAAGTCCTCCAGCATCTCCTCCTCCAGCTGCCCAAGCAGATCGTACACGTCGTCGTAGTGCGCGTAAAATGTGCCCCGGTTTATGCCCGCCTGCTCGCACAACAGCTTCACGGATATCCGCTCGGGCGGCATGCTGCCCAGCAGCTGGGTAAACGCGCGCCGGATCAGCATGCGCGTTACGCGGCTGCGATGGTCGTTTGAGGCTTTTTTCATAACTTGCGCTCCTTTTAAACAATTGTTGTCCGCTGTGTCGTTTTACCGCACAAACCGCGCTTTTTTGCCGGTTGCGGCCCGTCCATTGTCTTAAGTATAATTGAGTTACAAAAATAAATCAACACCCTGTCTGGTATGTTATCGAGGTGTATGTAAATGGACAGAATGTATATCATAACCGGCGCGGGCGGCCATTTGGGCGGCGCGCTGATACGGGAGCTTGCCTCGCGCGGCGCCCGCATGCGCGCGCTGGCGTTGCCGGGCGAGCGCGTGCCGCTGTTGGACGAGGGCGACGTGACGCGCGGCGACATATGCGATACGGCGGTGCTGGAAGCGCTGTTTAACGGGCTGGAAGGGCAGGATACGGCGGTCATTCACGCGGCCGGGGTGGTGGATATTTCCGGGCGCAGCGACGCGCGCATGAAACAGGTCAACGTAGAGGGCACGCGAAACGTGATCGCGCTGTGCCGCCGGTGCGGGGCGCGGCTGGTGTACGTCAGCTCGGTACACGCCATAGCCGAGGCAAAGCCGGGCGAAGTAATCCGCGAGGCCGATTATTTCGACCCCGATAAGGTGGAAGGCGGCTACGCAAAGACCAAGGCCGAGGCCACCCAGCTGGTGCTGGACGCGGCGCGTTCGGGCCTGGACGCGCTGGTGGTACACCCGTCGGGCATATTGGGCCCGTACGCGGCGCGCGGCAACCATCTGGTGCAGTTGCTCAGCGACGATCTGGCCGGGCGGCTGCCCGCCTGCGTACGGGGCGGATACGACCTGGTGGACGTGCGCGACGTGGCTTTTGGCTGCGTACAGGCGGCCGATTTGGGCGCGTCGGGCCGGTGCTATATCCTGTCGGGCCGCCGCGTAGAAATTGCCGATCTATTGCGCATGGCGCGCGCGGGCGGTCCCCCGCGGCGGCTGATCGTGCTGCCCATGGGCGTAGCGGCCGCGGTCGCGCCGCTGTTTGAGCTTAGCGCGCGGCTGCGGGGACGGCGCGCGCTGTTCACCCGCTATTCGCTGTACGCGCTTGCGTCCAATTCCAATTTTTCGAGCGAGCGCGCCCGGCGCGAACTGGGCTTCCGCACGCGTCCTTTGGAAGAGACCGTGCGCGATACCGTAGCCCAGTTAGAGCCCGCCGCTGGACGCCGTGCGCTGACGCGCCGCCGCGCGCGGCTAAAATACGCCAGGCAGCCGGACGCCCGCTAAATTATTGCGCCAGCAGCAGCGCCCCGCCTGCCGCGGCGTAGACCGTCAGGTCGGCATCCGGCCGCACGTCGCACACAAATTTGAGTTGCCCCCCGGCCTGCTCTACGCATCTTACGCCTGCGTTTACGCAGGCGTCTATGCTATCCGGGGCCGGGGATACGATCAGCACGCTGTCCGCGCCGAGGCCCGGCCAGGAGGCATACTGCGCGCCCTCCTGCCAACCGTTTGCCTGCAACGAAAACGCGCGCGCGGTAAAACCGATTTGCGCGCGAAAGTCAAACGCGGCCGGGTTTTCCCGCCCGGCGTCATTTTGCCAGCTGAGCACCCCGCTTTGCGAGACCGCCGGCGTAAATGTAGCGCCGTCCTCGCCCCGTATGCACACGGAAGGCGGGTTCACCAGGCCGCCGTTGTTGGTCCAGGACAGCACGCCTTCCTCGGATACGCTGGGCGTAAAGGTTGCGCCCACGCTGCCCGCGCCGCCCATCAGCGCCTCGGGAATGTAGCTGGCGCTCACCAGCCCGTCGGCGTCCAGCGGGCATATGCCGTTCTTAGCGCCGCGCAGGGCTTCTATGGCCGCGCGCGCGCCGCGTTCGCCCGCGGTTTCCGCCTGCGCGGCGGCCGCCGCCACGCGCAAATCCAGCTGCTGTAAATAGGGCGCCTGCTCCTGTTCCAGCGGTTGATCCGCATTAATCGAATCGCCGATCTCCAGCGTGAACAGGTTGCTTTGCCACACCAGCAGGTTCTCCGCCGTACCGCTTTCAATTTGCAGCTGCGCGCGGCAAATCCCGCTGTGGCTGAGCGAGGCGCGGTCTGCCGTCCAGGCGTAGCCGTCCTCCCGCTCCTCCAACAGTATTTTTGCCACCAGTTCCTCGCTGAGCAGCTTTAAAAAGGCCATGCCGCGCCGCTCGGTCTCAAACAATAACCCCGTCACGCCGTTGTCGCCCTGCCGCCCTATCGCGATGCGCGCGGGGCTGGGCGCGCGTCC
>CAWVLE010000167.1:0-3215 GCA_963929805.1 uncultured Eubacteriales bacterium
GGCGTCGGTATCCTTTTGCAGGGTAATTTCGCCGGCGGCCAGCTTGGCGTACAGCGCGTTGTAATCATCCACGGTAAAGGTGGTGAACTTGGAGGTCTCCATCGGCAGGCCTACGCCGTTCTCGGCAGCGCCCAGCGTCAGGGCTTCGCCGCCCGGGAATTCGCCGTTGTAGTACTGGGTCAGCACCTGCTCGACAGAAGCGGACAGACCCTTCATGGCGGAGGTAATGACCGTGTCGGATTCGACCGACTGATCGACGTCTACGCCGATAACCTTGCCGCCCTTATCTTCGGCAGCCGCCATGACCGAGTTGCCCACGGCGCCGCCGCAGCCAAAGATCACTTCTACGCCGTCCGAATACCAGGAAGCCGCCATGGCCTGGGCCTCGGGCGTGGCGTCAAAGCCGCCGGTGTAGTAGTAGTTGATGGTAAGATCGGCCACGCCCATTTCCTTGGCGGCCGCGTCGGCGCCCTGCACAAAGCCGTAGCCGTAGCGCATTACAGCGGGAACCGCCATGCCGCCCATAAAGCCCAGCTTGGTGTAGCCGTCTTTAACCGCCGCGTAACCGGCCAGGTAGCCGGCCTGCTCCTCGGCGTATACGATGCCCACCGCGTTCTGCTCGGTGCGGTACTCGGTGTAATCGGCGTCGTGGGGATTGCCGTCAATCAATACGAAATAAACGTCGGGATACATATCCTGGGCGATGTAGATGGGCTCTTCAAACAGATAGCCGGGTGTCACGACGATTTTGGCGCCGTCGTTCACGGCCTGCTCAATCTTTTCCAGATACAGCTCGGTAGACTGGCCCGAGGGTTGATAGTAGTTGTAGGTCTTGCCGTTGGCATCGGCATAGGCCACGATGCCTTCCCAGGTGCCCTGGTTAAAGGATTTGTCATCGATGGTTCCAATGTCGGTAATGAGGGCGATTTCATAGCTTGCCTCGGCAAAGGCCGCGCCGGCGCTCATGAGCAGGACCAATGCCAGTATGACGGATACCAGTTTTTTCATGAACGGTTCCTCCTTACATAATGCCTGCCTTTTGGCAGGTAATCGTACAAATATATTATATCAGAAATATCCTTGATTTGGAACCCCTAGTTTCATGTTTTGCCCAAATTTGGGCGTCTGGATGACACCGAACGTTTTTTGCGGTATAATTTAAAATGGATTTTATTGCGCGGCGACCGCCGGACGCGTTGGATTTTTTAAGGGAAAGAGGGGGCGCATATGCTAAATAAAATTTTGGCGCTGCTAAAAGAACGCAGCCTTTGGATGTTTTTGCTGGTGGGCGTGGGCAACACGCTGCTTAGCATGCTGCTGATGCTTTTGCTGTATGAACAGCTGGGCCTTGGCTATTGGGGGTCCAGCGCGCTGGCCTTTGTGCTGGGCAGCGCGTTCAGCTTTATAATGAACCGGCGCTTCAGCTTTAAAAGCCGGGGCAATCTGTGGGGCGACCTTGCGCGCTTTGTTTTGGTAATCGCGGCGTGCTACCTGGCGGCCTTTTCGCTGTCGCGCCCGTTGATCCGGGAAATGCTGAAATGGCGCGCGCTTACTTTCCTTGCGCCCTGGGCGGACCAGATCGCCATGATTGCGGGCAACGTGATCTTTACCGCGCTTAATTACTTTGGCCAGCGCTTTTTTGCCTTCCGAAACGGCGGCCGCTGATAGGCTCGCCGCACAAAAATGCGTAAAAAAACCAGGAACCGGCGCTTGTATTTTCAGGGTGCGTATGTTAAGATTAAATATATCCATTACCCTGAAAGAAAGGTGGTTTTGCCAATGATTTTTCGCAAATGCGCGGGCGGCGTGGTCTTTTTTGAGGACAAAGTGTTTCTGCTCAAAAACGATAAACACGAATGGGTGTTGCCCAAGGGCGTCATTCGCGACAAACAATTGTCCCAGACGGTGGCGCTGGAGCGCGTAAGCCGCGAGGCGGGCATTACGACGGCGCAGATCATATCCCCGGCGGGCGAAACCAGCTATGAATTTTATTCCATGACCAGACGCCAGCCGGTGTGCAACCGCATCAACTGGTACGTAATGAAGGCGGAAAACGATCAATACCGCATCGCGTTTGAGCTGGGCTTTGTGGACGGCGATTATTATCCCATTTCCACGGCGCTGGAGATGATTACCTACAGCCAGGATAAGGCGCTGGTCAACGTGGCCTATGAAAAATACAAGGCGCTCTGCCAGGACGGCCCCAAAGAAGAATAAGGGAATTTGTTTTTCGCAACGGTATTTTCTGCGGCAGATAGATTCTGCCGCAGAATAATTTTGTCTGCCGCACGGCCCCACACGCTTGAAACGTAAAACTTTGTTTGTTAAATCCGCGTGGAAATTTTGACAGCGCGGGGCGATTATGGTATGATAAAATATCGTAATATGAAACTCAAACTTCAGGGGGCGTTTTCGAATGTCAGGACATAATAAGTGGTCTACGATCAAGCACAAGAAAGAAAAGACCGATGCCCAGCGGGGCAAGGTTTTTACCAAAATAGGTCGAGAAATTGTTATCGCTGTGCGTGAAGGCGGCCCCGACCCCAATACCAACGGAAAATTGCGCGACGTAATCGCCAAGGCCAAGGCGGCCAACATGCCAAACGACAACATCATGCGTTCGGTTAAAAAGGCGGCGGGCGAGGGCGACGGCGCTTCCTATAAGGAAATGACCTACGAAGGATACGGTCCGGGCGGCGTGGCCTTTATCGTGGAAATCGTAACCGATAACCTGAACCGCACCGCGTCGGAGGTTCGCCATATATTTGATAAATGCGGCGGCTCGCTGGGCGCTTCGGGCTGCGTAAGCTGGATGTTTGAGCGCAAAGGCGTAATCGAGCTGGACAACAGCAAAAAGCTGGACGAGGAAGAACTTATGATGCTGGCGCTGGACGCCGGCGCGTCCGACGTGGAAGTGGAGGATGACGTGGCGGTTATCTATACCGACCCCAACGATTTTTCCACCGTGCGTGAAAACCTGGAAAACGCGGGATGCACGTTCCTTTCGGCCGAGCGCGCGATGGTGCCCACCAACACGGTGGATATAAACGACGAGGAAATGGCGGGCAAGGTAGGCCGCCTGATCGACTGGCTGGAAGATTATGACGACACGCAAAACGTGTTCCATAACGCCAACCTGCCCGACGGCGAGCCGGAGGAATAATTTAGATAAATATATTGGGTGCGTTGCAGAAAGCAATTTCTGCGGCGCGCCC
>CAWVLE010000168.1:0-2743 GCA_963929805.1 uncultured Eubacteriales bacterium
ATCGCCCCGCGGGCGATGCCGCCTCTCCCGAGGGAGAGGCAAGACTAAGATGCCGGTTGTCGCCGCGTACCCGTTCGCCCTCGGGAGAGGCAAGACCGGGGCGGTGGTGGGAAGGTAAAAAAACGTCCGGACAGGCTATCCGTCCGGACGTTTTTTGTGGGGCGAAGCCCCGTCGGTTTATACCAATATTATTTAATAATTCCGTCAAAGCTGCGTACAACGCGCAAATCTGGCATTCTTACTAAACGGAATTGGTACGTCTGTCAATACTGCTGACGGCGGGCCGCAAAGCATTCGCTGCAATAGATCGGCCGGTCATTCTTCGGGATAAAGGGAACGCGGGTGGGCTTGCCGCACTCAGCACAGGTAGTCTCGTACATTTCGCGCGCTTCACCGTTTCCGCGGCTGGCCTTGCGAGCATCGCGGCACGCTTTGCAACGGGTGGGCTCATTCTGGAAGCCTTTCTCCGCATAGAAAGCCTGTTCGCCAGCGGTGAACACAAACTCATTGCCACAATCCTTGCATACCAGCGTCTTGTCTTCGTACATTGGAATTTCCCCCTGTAATTGTGATCGGTTGCTCCAGGCCAGCTGACCTGATCTTTGCCCCCACACCCGCCGGCCGGGATGCTCGCTACTAAGGCGTTACGCCTCCCCACTACGAATCCTCTCAGCTGCCCGCGACGCGGGCGCTGGCCGGGCTTACCTCTAAGCCGCACCATGCTCGCCGGTACCTTGACCGGTTTACGTGGGTCGTTTTGCCTGCGACTGGCATCGACTTTCAACCACAGACCTGAACCATCGGCAACCGACACTCATTATACAACAACGCGGGCAAATTGGCAAGCGCTTTTTAACTGTCTTTTTACGTTTTTACGCTTTTTCCTCATAATTGCGCCGTTCCAGTACGTCGGGTCCGGCCAGCGTGGCCGCCAGCACGCGCGTGGCGCCCGCTTCGCGAAGCGCGGCGGCGCATTCCAGCAGCGTAGCGCCCGTGGTCGCCACATCGTCCACCAGCAACACGCTTTTCCCATCCAGCCGCGAGCGCGATTGAAACGCGCCGGTCAGGTTTTTCCTTCGCTGAGCGCCGTCCAGCCGGGCCTGCTGCGCGGTGTTTCGCGTACGGCGCAGCGCCTCCTCGCAGGGTAAGCCGCACAGGCGTCCGAGCGCATGCGCGATTACCGAGGCGTGGTTGCGGCCGCGTTCGCGCAGGCGCTTATCGTGCATGGGGACCGGTACGATAAGCGCGAATTCGGGAAAGTGTTCGTTTTGAATCATGGCGTAAATCTGCTGGGCTATCCAATCGCCCAGGCACGCCACGCCGGCATACTTCATCTGACGCACAACGCGCTCAACCGGGCGCGCGTAAAAGTAGGCGTAACGCGCAAAATCCGGCGCCTGCGCATTCCAGTCCCCGCACAACGCGCAGGGCTTGCCCGGCCGCGACGGACAGCCGCAGCGCATGCAGCGCGGAGTGGACAGCGAACGCACCGGGCGCAAAAGCGCGCGGCATTCGTCGCACAGCCAGCCTTCGTCGGCGCCAATCGGGCTGGCGCAGCCCATGCAATTCGCCCTGGCAGGGTACAGCGCGTTTAACAGCGTCCTGCCCGCGCGGCGTACGTCCACGCGCTTCATTTAGCTCCTCCCAGGCGGGCGTTTTGCTGCAAATACTCGCCCAGCGCGCTATACCGGGCCGAAACGTGGTTGTTGTTCACCATGGCGCGCACGCAGTCTTCGCGCCCGACCAGCACCACCATGCGCTTTGCGCGCGTAACCGCGGTGTAGAGCAGGTTTCGCGTAAAAAGCATGCTCGGCCCGCTCAGCAGCGGCAGCACCACCGCCTCAAATTCGCTGCCCTGGCTTTTATGCACCGACATGCAGTAGCTAAGCTCCAGATCCTCCAGATCGGCCTCGGCGTACACGCATTCGCGCTCGTCGTCAAAGCGCACGTATACCGCGCGCTCCTCCGGGTCGATGCGGGTGATAAAGCCGATATCGCCGTTAAAAATCCCCGTTCCCTCTTCATCGCCGCGCGTCCAGGCCAGCTGATAGTTGTTGCGGGTCTGCATCACTTTATCGCCCTCGCGCAGGGTAGCGCGTTCGCGCGGCAGTTCCGCCTTGCGCGCGCTTTTCGGGTTAAGCGCGTCCTGCAAAAGCAGATTAAGCTGCCAAACGCCCGCGTCGCCCTTTTTCATGGGCGCCATCACCTGTATATCGCGCAGCGCGTTAAGGCCCAGATAATTGGGCAGCCGGTACCGCGCCAGCGAAAGCACCGATCGCGCGGCCTGCTGCGCGGTGAGCGCGCGCTCCAGGAAAAAGTCGCTTTCCGGCCGGTTCATCACGGGCATCAGGCCCTGGTTGATCCTGTGCGCGTTGAGCACGATGGCGCTTTTCTCATCCTGGCGGAATATCTCGGTCAGCTTAACCACCGGGAATACGTCGCTGTCGATCAAATCGCGCAATACGTTGCCCGCCCCCACTGAGGGCAGCTGATCCGCGTCGCCCACCAGCACCAGCCGCGTGCCCGGCCTGAGCGCCCAAAGCAGCGAACGCATGAGGAATATATCCACCATGCTCATCTCGTCCACGATCACGCAGTCGGCGTCCAGCGGGTTTTCGCGGTTTTTCTGAAACGCGCCCTCTTCCCCGGCGTATTCCAACAGCCGGTGGATGGTGCGCGCCGCGCGCCCGGTCGCCTCGGTCATGCGCCTGGCCGCGCGTCCGGTGGGCGCGCACAGTTCCAC
>CAWVLE010000169.1:0-4380 GCA_963929805.1 uncultured Eubacteriales bacterium
TGGTGGCCTATCTGCCGGTGGGCGTGCCCGTAAGCCAGGGCGCGCGTCCATCCTACAAGCCGTTCGAGGAGCGCGCCTGGTTTAACCGGTTTGGCGGCAAGGACTGAACGCACGCGCAAAGGAGCGACCGCAAATGAAAATCACTTTTCTGGGCGCCACGCATGAAGTGACCGGCAGCATGACCTTGATAGAAATCAACGGCCGAAGCATGCTGGTGGATTGCGGCATGGAGCAGGGCCGCGACGAATTTATAAACCAGTCTCTGCCCGTGACCGCCTCGCAAATCGAATGCGTGCTGGTAACGCACGCCCACATCGACCATTCAGGCAACCTGCCTCTTCTTTATAAACAGGGCTTTCGCGGCGCGGTATACGCCACAAGCGCCACGTGCAATTTGCTAAACATCATGCTGCGCGACAGCGCGCACATACAAATGTCCGAGGCCGAATGGGCCAACCGCAAGGCCCAGCGCTCGGGCGACGAACTGGTCCAGCCCCTGTACGACATGGACGACGCGGAAGGATTGCTTAAAAAGCTGCGTCCCTGCGAATACGCCCAGGAAGTTCAGCCCATGGAGGGCGTGGTAATTCGCTTTACCGACGTAGGGCACCTGCTGGGTTCCGCCGCGATTGAAGTTTTTCTGTGCGAGGACGGCGTAAAGCGCAAAATTGTGTTCAGCGGCGACGTAGGCAACGTCAATCAGCCGCTGCTGCGCGATCCGCAGCCCGTATCGCGCGCCGATTACCTGGTGCTCGAATCCACCTACGGCAACCGGCTGCACGAAAAAGTGCGCACCAATTACGTTTCGGCGCTGGCCGAATGCCTTCAGCGTACCTTTGACCGGGGCGGCAACGTAATCATTCCCTCCTTCGCGGTAGGCCGCACGCAGGAGATGCTCTACTTTTTGCGCCAGGTAATCGACGAAGGGCTCGTGCATGGGCACGACGGCTTCCCCGTATACGTGGATAGCCCGTTGGCCAACGAGGCCACCGGCATATTTTTGCAGTGCGATGTTTCTCTGTTCGACGACGAAACCCGCGAACTGGTGCGCCAGGGCATAAACCCCATTTACTTTTCCCAGTTAAGGACGTCGGTTTCCAGCGACGAATCCAAGGCGATCAACTTTGACGAGCGTCCCAAGGTCGTGCTGTCGGCCAGCGGCATGTGCGAAGCGGGCCGCATCCGCCACCACCTAAAGCATAACCTGTGGCGCAAGGAAAGCCTGATCCTGTTCGTGGGTTATCAGGCCGAGGGCACGCTGGGCCGCGCGCTGGTCGACGGCGCCAAAAAAGTAAAGTTGTTCGGCGAAGATATCTCCGTCAAGGCGGAAATTATGGTTCTGCCCGGCGTCAGCGGGCACGCGGATAAGCAGGGGCTGATCGACTGGCTGCAAAAATTCGAGGAGAAACCTTTGAAGGTATTCGTCAATCATGGCGACGACGAGGCGATGAACGAGTTTACAAACTGCCTGCGCGATATGGGCTACGACGCGCAGGCCCCCTTCAGCGGCACGCAGTACGACCTGCGCGATGGCTCCGTGCTGGTAAAGACCAGTGGGCAACGCGTCAAGCGCCCCGAAAAGGCCGTTCCCAGCGCGATGGAGCGGCTGATCGCCGCAATCAACCGTCTGATGGAGGTCGCCCGCAAATGCGAAGGCATGGCCAACGGCGAACTGAACAAGTTTACCCGGCAGGTGGAATCCCTGTGCGACAAGTGGCGCCGCTGACCGGCGCGCCGGACGCCGCTTTCCCTCTGTTAAAAATGCATGCAAAAGCCCCCTGCATACAGGCGCAGGGGGCGACTCGTTTTCTCGCTTTATCGCAGGCCGTCCGGTCAATACACGATTACGCCGGTTCCGGTCACGCAGTTTTCATAAATCCATTTAGCGTCCTCCACGCTCAGCCGCACGCAGCCGTGCGAGGCCCTGCGGCCCAGGTTGTTTACCGAGCTCTGGCGCAACGATTTTTCGTTAGCGCTGGAGTAGAGCACCGAATGGAACAGTATACTCCCGTCTATACGGAAAGCGTACTGCGCCCAACAGTCAAACTGCGGAAAGTAACACCACCTGGCCACCGGGCCCTCGGAGCGGAAAACGCCCTTCGGGGTAGGCGTAGCCGGCAGGCCCGTGGAGCACACCATGGTTTTTATCAGCCGCGTATAGCCGCCGTCGGCCCATTGATACACGTATACCTTCTGGTCGGCGTTGCTCACTTGAAGCTGATAGGTATAGGCCGGGTTATCGGTGGGCAGGGCGTCTTCGGTAAAGAGCAACGCCTGCGTCCCTTCGTCCGCCACGCCGGTTTCCTCCAGCTGGTTGATGCGCTGGAAATCCTCCACCGCGCGCACTGTGTCCGATCCATAAATGCCGTCCACGCTTTTGGATAGATACCCCAGCGCGTCCAGGCGGGTTTGCAGCCGGGTCACCTGGTCGTTTTCGTCTCCCTGCTCAAGCGTTTCCACATAGGTTCGCGCGTCCTCGCTCAGCATGTACAATCGCTGCTCATAGGTAAGACGCCCGTCCGCCTCTTCGATTTCGGGCAAGCCCTCTACTTCCATTTCAACCAGCGTCAGCAAAAACTGCTGATACTGCTCTATCGCCAGTTCGGTACGCGACCCCATTATGCCGTCGGGCGTCTCGGTCAAATAACCCAGCAATACCAGCTGGCTTTGCACCAGCTTTACGTCTTCGCCCTCATCGCCCTTTTTTAGCGGCGCGGGCGTGCTTTCGGGCTGCGGCGTGGCCTCCGCTTCGGCCAGCGCCTGCGCGCCCAACGCAAACAGCATACATACAACCATCAGCAGGCAAAACGCGCGGTGTTTCATAGTATTGTCTCCTCAATCATGTTAGCGTATTGTCCGTTCCAACCATTTTATTTAAAACGGCTGCGCATAATAAAGAACCCATCGCCAGGCAAAACGGCGCGCGCACGGTTTACGTGAAAGCGGCGCATACCGCCGGCCGCCGGGTAACCGGGCTTTTGCATCACAGGCCTTTGTATCTGGCGGAATAATACCGCCTCATCCATCTGTTAAGTATAATTCGCTTTCCAGTAAAGTACAAGCCACGTTCTGTCAACGGTAGGTTACGTATCAGCATATCAATTTTCGGCCATTTCGGCTTGTTCCGCGCCTGTGGCTTAATTTTTATTTCTATATAATATATATAAAATCAGACCAGTTACGTTAAAAGGCCCCGCGCGCCGTTTATGTCAAAGGCGGGGCGCGCCGTTGTCAAAATTGGACGCGGCGGCGCGGCTTGCCCAAAATGTAACGCGCGCCTTCCCGTCAGGCAAAATACGTTGCAAAAAAACGGCCTTCGCCTTATAATGCTGTAGTGCCGCAACAGGCAAAAATGCCCGCCCAGGCGCCGCGTGACGCAAGGACGGCAACGGAGGCAGATTTTATGGCATTTGATCTTGGCAGCGCGCGCCACTGGGCCGCCGAGCTGCAAAGCCGGGCGGCTTTCCCGGGCGCGGTGGCCGTCGACGCCACGATGGGCAACGGCGGCGATACCCAATCGCTGTGCGAATGGGTGGGCGCGCAGGGACGGGTATACGCCTTTGACGTGCAGCCGCAGGCGCTAAAGCGCACGCGCGAACGGCTGTTATCCGCCGGTGTTGAGCCGCGCGCCCGTCTCATATTGGACAGCCATGAAAATATAGGCCGCTACGTATGCGAAAAGGTGGATCTGGCCGTATTCAACCTGGGCTGGCTGCCGGGTGCTGACAAGCACATTACCACGCGCCTTGACAGCACGCTGCGTGCGCTGGATGCGTGCCTTACGTTGATGCGCACGGGCGCGCTGTTGACCGTATGCGCCTACCCGGGCCACGAGGAAGGCGAACGCGAGTTGCAGGGCGCGATCGCCTGGGCGCGCGCGCTGCCCGGTTCGGATTATCACGCCATGGTGCGCGCCTATCTGAACCAGCCCAACGCCGCCCCCGTGCTGCTGGCCGTACAAAAGCGCCGCTGAACTTTCTCCCCCGCCGTGGAAATTATGTAGTTTCCCCTGTACATTCGCGGTATTTTGTATGTCCAAATAGAATTGTTAATAAATCAATTTACCTATTGACTTTGCCGGAAATTGCGGTATAATATCATTTGTCAGTTCGCGATCGGCCTTAGATAAAACGCGGATTGATGGGCACGAAGGATGATCGGCTCCGATAGCCAGTAAGCTGGCGTAGCTCAATTGGCAGAGCAGCTGATTTGTAATCAGCAGGTTGCGGGTTCGAGTCCCATCGCCAGCTCCATTTATCCGCTGGCGTTCGGGAATGTTTCTTGCCTAGATACGGATGGGTTCCCGAGTGGCCAAAGGGAGCAGACTGTAAATCTGCCGTCGCAGACTTCGGTGGTTCGAATCCACCCCCATCCACCAAC
>CAWVLE010000170.1:0-4378 GCA_963929805.1 uncultured Eubacteriales bacterium
ACGTTGAGCGGGAAATACATGGTGGGCGGATGCATGCCGTAATCGATCAGGCCCTTGGCCACGTCCAGCGCACCGCAGCCGGTCTGATTTTTTAATTCCTTTAGCGACATGACAAATTCGTGCATGCAGGGCCCGTCGGTAGCCATGGGGCACAGCGGCCGCAGCGCCCGCATCATGTAATTGGCGTTCAGCACCGCGCCCTGCGCCGCCTCGCGTATGCCCGGCCCGCCCAGCGACCAAATATAGGCAAGCGCCTTTACCACCACCAGGAAATTGCCGTAAAAGGCCTTTACGCTGCCGATGGTGTGCTCGCCCGATTCAAAGGCGTAGCCCGACGGGGTCTTTACCACGTAATGGGGCGGCAAAAACGGGGCCAGCGCGCGCTTTACGCCCACGGGGCCGCTGCCCGGGCCGCCGCCGCCGTGCGGCGTGGCAAAGGTCTTGTGCAGGTTCAGGTGCACCACGTCAAAGCCCATGTCGCCCGGCCGCGCCATGCCCATAATGGCGTTCAGGTTGGCGCCGTCGTAGTAGCACAGCGCGCCCGCCTCGTGTACGATGCGGGTAATTTCCAATATATTATGGTCGAACACGCCCAGCGTGTTGGGGTTGGTCAGCATCAGCGCGGCGGTATCCGGCCCTACGGCGGCGCGCAGCGCGTCCAGATCCACGCAGCCGTCCTCGCCCGAGGGGACGGACGCCACCCGGCAGCCGCACATCGCGGCCGAAGCGGGGTTGGTGCCGTGCGCCGAATCGGGCACGATTACCTTATCGCGCGCGCCCTCGCCGCGCCAGGCGTGATAGGCGCGTATCACCATCAGCCCGGTCAGTTCGCCGTGCGCGCCCGCCGCGGGCTGAAAGCTCATCTGGTCCATGCCGGTAATTTCGCAAAGCGCGCGCCCGGCCTGATAAAGCACCTCCAGACAGCCCTGCGCGTCGCGCGCGTCCTGCAAAGGATGCACGCCGGTAAAGCCTTCCAGCGCGGCCGCCTCTTCGCCGATTTTGGGGTTGTACTTCATGGTACACGAGCCTAGCGGGTAAAACCCGTCGTTTATGCCAAAGGTGCGCCCGGCCAGGCGGGCGTAGTGGCGGCACAGATCGCCCTCGGAAATTTCGCAAAGGCGCAGCGGCGTTTGGCGCGCGAGGGCGGGATCCAGCTTTACCTCAGGCACGTCCAGTTCGGGCAAAACGCTCTGCGCGCGCCCGGGCCGGCTCAATTCAAATATCAGCGGCACGTTCATTTCAGCACCTCCTCAAGCGCGCTTATCAACCGGTCGATCTGCGGCTTCGCGTTTAGCTCGGTAAAGCACCACAGCAGGCGGTTGCCCTCAAGCGGCAGCGGGCCCAGCATGCCGCGCGCGGCCAGCTCGTCCATAAGGCGCGCGCCGTCAAGCGGGCAGCCGGTGACAAATTCGTGGAAAAACGGTCCCTCGTGCTCGGGCAAAAAGCCCAGGCGCGCCAGCTGCCCGCGCGCGTAGGCCGCGTGGCTCATGGACTGTACGGCCACGCCGCGCAGGCCTTCGGGGCCCATGGCGGCCATATAGGCCGCGGCGGTCAGCGCGCACAGCGCCTGGTTGGAACAGATGTTGGAGGAGGCCTTTTCGCGGCGGATGTGTTGTTCGCGCGCCTGCAGCGTAAGCACGAAGGCGCGCCGGTTATCGCCGTCGCGCGTTTCGCCCACGATGCGGCCGGGCAGTTTGCGCTTCATGGCCTGGTTAACGGCCATAAAGCCCAGATAGGGCCCGCCGAAGGAAAGCGGCATGCCCAGCGGCTGGCCCTCGCCCACGCACACGTCGGCCCCGGTCTCGCCCGGCGTCTTCATTACCGCGCAGGCGATCGGGTTGACCGCCTCGATCAGCTTTACCCCGGCCTGGCGGGTCAGCGCGCGGATGGCGTCCATATCCTCAAAAAGCCCGTAGTAGTTGGGCTGCTGTATGTACAGGCAACAGGCGTCCGCCAACTGTCCGCTCAGCTGACCGATATCCAGCCGGCCCGACTTTTCCCCAACGCGCCTGACGGCCGCGCCCGAGGGGCGCGCATAGGTTTCTATGGTTTCAAGGCACATGGGGTGCGCGGTTTGGGCGATAAGCGCCGCCGGCCGGCGCGCGTCGCGGCACATGGACACCGCCTCGGCCGCGGCGGTCGCGCCGTCGTACACCGAGGCGTTGGCCGCGTCCATGCCGGTCAATTCGCAGATCATGCTCTGGTATTCGAATATGGATTGCAACAGGCCCTGGCTGATCTCGGCCTGATAGGGCGTGTAGGCGGTGACGAATTCTTCCTTGCGCGCGATGGATTTGACCACGGCGGGGATGTAATGGTTGTACGCGCCCGCGCCCCGGAATATGGCCTTAAACAGGCGGTTGCGCCCGGCAAGGGCGCGCATCTTTTCCGAAACCGCCATTTCGCCCAGGCCGTCGGGCAGGTTAAGCCGCTCAAGCAGCAGGCCCTCGGGCACCTGACGGTAAAGCGCGCGCGTATCGCTCAGCCCGATTTCATTGAGCATGGCCTGCCGCTCGCCGGGCGAGGCGGGAATATAGCCCATGTTTTACGCCTCCTCCTGCGCGCAAAACGCCGCGTAGGCGTCCGCGTCCATGGTGTCCTCCATCGCCGTAACGTTTTCGATGCGGCAAATCCAGGCCTCGTAGGGCGTGTTGTTAATTAGCTCGGGCGCGTTTTCCAGCGCCTGGTTTACCTGGGCGATCGTGCCGCCGGCCGGGCAATATACGTCGGCCACCGCCTTGACCGATTCCAGGTCGCACAGCGGCGCGCCCGCCTCGACCGGCGCGCCCGGCTCGGGCAGATTGACAAAGACGATATCGCCCAACTGTGCCTGCGCGTAATCGGTGATGCCCACCTCCACCGCGCCGTCTTCCAGCGCGCGGATCCACTCGTGAGATTTGGTGTATTTCAGTTCGGACGGGATGTTCATAATAATAATCCTCCTTGCGGGCGCTGTCCGGCCCTGATTTGTTGATTTTATTTTTATTGGCAGGGGTTTTAATTGATTATTTTACGGGTTTTCGCGCCGGTAAAAGGGCAGGGCGGTCACCACGGCGCTTACGCGGCGGCCGCGCACGTCCACCTCCACCTCGTCGCCCACGCGCGCCGCGCCGCGCTTAAAAAGCGCCATGGCGCAGGCGCAGCCCACAAAGGGCAAATGCGTGCCCGAGGTGGTGCGCCCGACCGCCTCGCCCATGCGGTACACCGTCTGACACTCGCGCGCGATGCCGCGCCCGGTCATTTTAAGCCCCACGCGCTCGCGCATCGGTTCGTCTTTCATAAGCGCGTCATGGCCGATAAAGTCGCGCGCGTCCAGCTTTACCGCCCAGCCCAGCCCGGCCTCCAGCGGCGAGACCTCTTCGTCCATCTCGTGCCCGTACAGCGGCATGCCGGCCTCCAGGCGCAGCGTGTCGCGCGCGCCCAGGCCGCAGGGCATGAGGCCAAAGGGCGCGCCCGCCTCGAGCAGCGCGTCCCACAGTTCGGGCGCGCGGCCGTTTTCCACGTACAGTTCGTAGCCCCATTCGCCGGTATAGCCGGTCGCCGCGGCCAGGCACGGTATGCCGCCCAGCTCGATTTGGGTAAAGCTGTAATTTAACGCGGGCAGATCGCCCGTGCGGGGCAGGCTTTCCAGTATGGCGCGCGACAGGGGCCCCTGCAGCGCCATGGAGGATAATTCGCCGGACAAATCGCGCAGGCTTACCTCGCCCGCCGCGTGGCGGCGCATGTGCGAAAGGTCCTTTTCGCGGTTGGCCGCGTTGACCACCGCCAGGTATTTGTCCGCGCCCAGGCGGTGTATAATCAGATCGTCCACCACGCCGCCGCGCTCGTTAAGCATGGGCGAATAGCGCGCGCGGCCCACCTTGAGGGAGGTAAAATCGTTGCAGAGCAGGTGGTTCAGGTATGTAAGCGCGTCCCGGCCCTCCACGATTACCTCGCCCATGTGCGAAACGTCAAAAAGCCCGGCCGCCCGGCGCACGCACATGTGCTCCGCGATCACGCCGGAGGGATAGTTGACCGGCAGAAGATAGCCGGCAAAGGGCACCATTTTGCCGCCGAGCGAAAGGTGTTTCGCGTACAGCGGCGTTTTTAGCTGGGTAGCCTCCATGACGAAATCCCCCTTAAGTGCAATATAAAAAGGCGCATCAAAAAACGATGCGCCTCTGTCCACAACCTGAAAGATTCTCCCGCGCGGGGGGCGGGATTGCTTCGTCGGTGCCGCAAGCGGCTCTTCAGAGTTTCGTCCGAACCCGGTCCTTTTGCCTGAGAGTTGTGTGCGCAGTCCCCTTCGGCGCCGCGGCGCGGTCTCTCCCGGATTCATCAGCCGATCATATTCACTTTGCCTACATTGTAGCGCCTGCGCCGCGCGCTGTCAAGGGGG
>CAWVLE010000171.1:0-6486 GCA_963929805.1 uncultured Eubacteriales bacterium
TGATGGCCACGCAGGTTTTGCACGGCTGGGGCTTTATCGTGATGACGGTGAGCATGTCCAAATACATTTCGCTTACGGAGGAAATTAAATAGGCCCAGCCCAGCAATTGCGCGTTGCCGCCCGGCAGCGCGATAAAATGCACCGAAAAAAACGAATAAAAATACCCCATCGTCACCTGCAACAGCGTGATAAAGGCCAACAGATGGCCCAGCTCGCGGTGGCGCAGCAGCATAAGCATGTTGCCCGAATGGCCCACGCGCTGATGGCCCGCCACGTTGGGCAGCGCAAAGGTGGATAAAAATACCAGCCCCAGCATCAGCGCCGTAAGGTATATCACCCAGTTGATGCGCCCGTCCACCAGCGCGCCCACCGTCATGGAGCTTATGGCAAAGGCCACGCTGGCCAACAGCCGTATGGGCCCGAATCCCTGGCGGCGCTGCTGGAGCGATTCCAGTATAATTGAATCGCCCATGGGCTGCAGCGCGGTGAAAAAGGCGGAGTAAAGGCAGAGCATGACAAGCAGAAATCCAAACGCGTCGCTGATCAGAAAGGCCAGTATGGCCGCCGCGGCGCCCACGCACAGCGCGCGCAAAAGCGCGGTGCGGCTTTTGACCCGGTCGCCCACCGCGCCCCACAGGGGCTGGCTGAACAGCGACACAAAGGGCGCGGCCGACATCAGCGCCCCGATTTGCGCGGTGCTTAAGCCGTTTTGCTGAAAATACACCGTAATGAACCCCTGGTAAACCGAATTGGTAATATAATACGCCATCAGAAAAAGCCCGTACCGCCACGGATAACCGCCGCTGTTTTCACGCATACGCATACCTCCCCGCTATTTTATTGTACCGCAACCGGGCGCGCATTAAAAGGGGCGCGCAAAAAAAACGGCGCAAAGCTTAAGCGGGTGGGAAATTCGCCCGCTGAACCGATTGCGCGCGCGCCGGTTATGCCTTATAATGGAAAGTGAAAAAACGCGCAGGGAAAGGGAAGCTTAACGTAGCTATGTCAATACAGTTAATCGCCACCGACATGGACGACACGCTGCTGGACGGCCAGGGACGCATTACTCCACGCACGATACAGGCGCTTTCGCGCGCGCGGGCGGCCGGCGCGCGCATCGTGCTGTGTTCCGGGCGCATGGTAAAATCCATGCTGCCCAGCGCGCACGCGCTCGATCTTAACGAATATATGATCGCCTATAACGGCGCGGCGGTATACGATATGGCCGCCCAAAGGGTGATAAACGCCATACCGGTCGAGGCGGACGCCGCGCGCGCGCTGTGCCGCCTGGCCGAGGAACAGGGCGCGCACGTGCAGGCCTACGGCCCGGACGGATATATGTTTGAGCGGAATAATCCGTTTAGCGAATTGTACCGCGCCCACGTGGGCATACCGGGCCGGGCCACGGGCAGGCCCCTGAGCCAGTGTCTAAATTACCAGCCCTACAAGCTGCTTATAATAGACAGCCCCGAGCGCATACAATACCTGTTGGGGCTGTTCCGCGCCCGTTTTGGCGAACAGGTCAACTGCGCCACCTCGCGCGCCGATTTTCTGGAACTGACCGCGCCCAAAGCGGACAAGGGCGCCGCGCTCGCCGCGCTGTGCGCGCGCCTGGGCGTGCCCCGTTCGGCGGTGTGCGCCTTTGGCGACGGGCTTAACGACATGACCATGCTGGCGTTTGCCGCAATGGGCTTTGCCATGGCCAACGCCCACGAGCAGGTGCGCCGCGCCGCGCGGCATATCGCGCCGCCCAACACGGAAGAGGGCGTGGCCCAGGTGGTGGAGCGGCTGCTGGCGCAGGGCCAAATCGCGCGCGCGCCGCATAAGGAGGCGACGGAATAAAATGGTTCCCATAAGCGAATTTACCAGGGCGCTGGAGCTTACCGTGCTTTCGGAAGGGCACAGCGACGAGCTGCCCATCGAAAACAGCGATATCAACCGCCCGGGGCTTCAGCTGGCCGGGTTCTGGGATTACTTCGCGCACGAACGGCCGCAGCTGATCGGCAAGGTGGAAATGAGCTACCTTTACTCGCTCGACAGCGCCACCCGCACCGAACGGCTGGACCGGCTGTTCAGCTACCAGCCGCCCTGCGTAATCATCTGCCACAACATGACCTGCGTGGACGAGCTGGTTTCCTCGGCGCGGCGCTACGGCGTGCCGGTGTTGCAGGCGCTGGAGGATACCACGCTGGTGGTGCTTAAAATCATAAATTACCTGAACAACCGCCTGGCGCCGCGCATCACCATGCACGGCGTGCTGGTGGACGTGTCCGGCTGCGGCATACTCATTACCGGCGAAAGCGGCGTGGGCAAAAGCGAGGCCGCGCTGGAGCTGATCAAGCGCGGGCACCGGCTGGTGGCCGACGACGTGGTGGATATACGCTGCGTGGCGCGCAACCGCCTGATCGGCGAGGCGCCCGAGATGATCCGCCATTTTATGGAGATACGCGGCGTGGGCATTATCGACATCGCCACCATGTACGGCATCGGCTCGGTGATACAGTCCAAATCCATCGACATGGTGGTGCATCTGGAACTGTGGCGGCCGGACAAGGAATACGACCGGCTGGGCCTGGGCGAGGAAAAAATCGAGATACTGGGCGTGCGGGTGCCCGAACTGGTCATCCCGGTGCGCCCGGGCCGCAACCTGGCCATCGTGCTGGAGGTGGCGGCGCGCAACCAACGGTTAAAGGACAGCGGTTTTAACGCGGCGCACGAGCTGGACAAGCGGCTACGCGACCGGCTGGCGCGCGGCGGCAAGGATTAAAACAAAATAACGACAGGGAGGACGGCGCTATGAAGTACGTGGGTATTGACCTGGGCGGCACGACCATCAAGGCGGGCGTAGTGGACGAAGAGGGCAACATCCTGTTAAAAGAGGCCTGCCCCACCGGCGTGGAGCGCGGGCACGAGGCGGTTATCGAGGATATGGCCCAGCTGGCCCTTCGGGTAATCAAAAAAAGCGGCGTGCCCATGGAGGAGATCGAGTCGGTCGGCATCGGCATTCCGGGCATTTACGACGCAAAGCGCAACATCGTGCCCTTCTGCACCAACCTGTACTGGCACGAGGTGCCGCTGGTTCAGCTGATGCAAAAAACCATAGACAAGCCCATCTACGTGGGCAACGACGCCAGCGTGGCCGGCCTGGCCGAAACGTTCGCGGGCGTGTGCAAGGGCTGCCAGGACAGCGTGTTCATTACCCTGGGCACCGGCGCGGGCGGCGGCGTGGTATTGGGCGGACGGCTGTTTACCGGCTCTCACGGCGTGGGCACCGAAATCGGGCACATGATCGTGGAATACGACGGCGAGATGTGTACCTGCGGCAACCGCGGCTGTTGGGAGCGCTACACCAGCGCCACGGCCATCATCCGCATGGCGCGCGAGACCATGCAGCGCAAGGGCGATTGCGCCATCGCGCGCGCGGTGAACGGCGACGCCGACGCGCTGACCGCGAAAATCGTGATGGACCTGGCCAAGGCGGGCGACGCCGACGCGCTGGAGATATTCGATAAATACGTGTTCTATCTGTGCGCGGGGCTGGTCAGCCTGATTAACCTGTTCGACCCGCAGATCATCGCCATCGGCGGCGGCGTGTCGGCCACGGGCAGCTTTTTGCTGGACGCGGTGCGCGCGCGGCTGGAGGGCATGATTTTCTGCAAGGAAATGCCGCACGCCCGCATAGAATTGGCCCGGCTGGGCAACGACGCGGGCATCATCGGCGCGGCCATGCTAAGCCGCGCGCAATAAACCCATTGGGAGAAGTACGAAGTATGATAACCTTTGACCAGATACGGCACGACAGCGCGCTGGCCACCTACTTAAGCGCGGGCAACGCGGCGCTGGGCGAAATGGGCTATACCGAGCACGGCTTTGCCCACGCGCGCAAGGTGTCCAACGCGGCCGCCCAGGTGCTGAGCCATTTTGGCGCGGAGCCGCGCGAGGTGGAGCTGGCGCGCATCGCCGGCTACATGCACGACATCGGCAACATGGTAAACCGCGATTCCCACGCGCTGACCGGCGCGGTGATTTCCTTTAAAATTTTGACCGACATGGGCATGGAGCCGCGCGAGGTGGCCCAGATCGTAACCGCGATCGGCAACCACGACGAGGGCACCGGCCGCCCGGTCAGCCGCGTGGCCGCGGCGCTGTTCCTGGCCGATAAAAGCGACGTGCGCCGCAGCCGCGTGCGCAGCGAGGTGGACGTTAACCGCTTAGACGACATACACGACCGGGTCAACTACGCGGTGACCCAGTCCGACCTGATTATCGAGCCGGGCAACGATACGATCTGCTTAAAGCTGATCATCGATACCGACATATGCCCGGTGATCGAATACTTTAAAATTTTCATGGAGCGCATGTTCATGTGCAAGGGCGCGTGCGAATTTCTGGGCGGCCGGTTCTCGTTGGTCATTAACGACACCACGCTGATGTGAGCGCGCGTAAAAGGCGTTTGTGGAGGCGCGCATGGAAAAAAACATCTGCGTAATCGGCGCGGCCAACCTGGATATATCGGGCGCCGCGTTTGAAAAACTGCGCCCGGGCGAAAGCAATCCGGGCGCAATCGCCGCTTCGACGGGCGGCGTGGGCCGTAATATCGCCGAAAACCTGGCCCGCCTGGGCGCGCGCGCCCAGCTGATAACCGCGCTGGGCGGGGACGACGCGGCCGTCCAAATTGAGCAAAGCTGCGCGCGCTGCGGCGTGGGGCTGGATTACGCGCTGCGCCTGAAAGGCGCGCGCACTTCGCGCTACGTGTGTCTAAACGGCCCGGACGGCGAAATGGCGCTGGCGGTAAGCGATATGGAGATATACCACGCCCTTAACGCGCGCTTTCTGGGCGAAAAAATGGATTTTATAAATCGCTGCGATATGGCGGTCATAGACGCCAATCTGGATAAAGAAGCCATAGAATTCGCGGCGCGCGCCGCGCGCGTAAGGCTGATGGCCGACCCGGTCTCCTTTGCCAAGGCGCCCCGCCTGCGCGGCTCGCTGGGCGGCCTGTTCGCCATAAAGCCCAACGCGGCCGAGGCCGAGGCGCTATGCGGCATCGCGCCCGATTCGCCCCAATCGGCCGCGCGTTGCGCGCGGGCGATACGCGACATGGGCGTTGAAAATGTGTTTATCACGCTGGGCGGCGCGGGCGTATACTGCCTGGGCGGCGCGCAGGGCGCGCTTTTGCGCGCGGACAAATGCGAAATACGCAATACCACCGGCTGCGGCGACGCCTTTACCGCGGCCGCGGCCGTCGCGCTGTGCGGCGGGGCCTGCGCGCGCGAGGCCGCGCGATACGCGCTGTACGCCGCCGCGCTTACCGCGCGCGCGCCCGGCGCCATCCATCCGCGGATGAGCCCCGGCGCGCTTTGCGCGCTTTCCAAAACCGTTTCGATATCGGAGGATTGACATGAATTTAGAGCGCTATTTGTACGTCGCGCCGCCGGTGCGCGAGGCGATTAAAGAGGGGCGGCCCGTGGTCGCGCTGGAATCCACCATCATTTCCCACGGCATGCCCTATCCCCAAAATGTAGAAACCGCGCGCCGGGTGGAGCAAACCGTGCGCGACGCCGGCGCGCTGCCGGCCACCGTGGCCATCATGGAAGGCCGGCTGAGCGTGGGCATATCGGACGAACAGATCGAACGCCTGGGCAGGCTGGGCACGCGGGTTAACAAGGCCAGCCGGCGCGATTTGCCGGTGCTCATCTCGCGCGGCATGGACGGCGCGACCACCGTGGCCACCACCATGATCGGCGCGGCGTTGTCCGGCATCGAGGTGTTCGCCACGGGCGGCGTGGGCGGGGTGCACCGCGGCGCCGAAACCACCATGGATATCAGCGCCGACCTTGAGGAGCTTGCGAACACGCCGGTCATGGTGGTGTGCGCCGGCTGCAAATCCATACTGGATTTAAAATTGACGCTGGAATACCTGGAAACCAAGGGCGTGCCGGTCATCGGCTACGGCACGGACGAACTGCCGGCCTTCTACACCGCGCGCAGCGGCCTGGGCGTGGATTACCGGCTGGATACGCCCGAAGAAGTGGCCGCGGCTTTTTTGGTAAAGCGGGATATGGCGCTCTCGGGCGGCATGCTGGTGGCCAACCCCATACCGGACGCGTACGCCATGGACGCGCAGGCCATCGAGCGCGTAATCGACGGGGCGGTAAAGGAGGCCGCGCGCCTGGGCGTGCAGGGCAAAGCGCTTACGCCCTATCTGCTTGAACGCATCCAGCAACTGACCGGCGGCGACAGCCTGCGCGCCAATATCGAGCTGGTGCTTAACAACGCGCGCCTGGGCGCGGCCGTCGCGCGCGCGCTGTGCGCGCTGCGCGCCCAAAACGCCCGGTAAAGCGGGCGCAAGGGGTGACGGCGGGCGTCTTACCCCGCCGCGCAGGGCCGCTTACACGCAAATGCCCAGCGCTTCGCGCGCCGCCTGCTCCAACAGTTTTGACTGGCTTAGCCAGGCGCGCGCCGTATAGTCAAAGCGCTCCGCCG
>CAWVLE010000172.1:0-2627 GCA_963929805.1 uncultured Eubacteriales bacterium
AAATTAAATACCAACGAAAGCCCGTTCCCGCCCTCGCCGCGCGTGGAGCAGGCGCTTAGCGGGGCGGCCGGGCGGCTCAGGCTGTACAGCGATCTTAGCGCGGCCGGTTTGACCGGCGCGCTTTCGCGCGACCTGGGCGTAGAGCGCGAACAGCTGATTGCCGGCAACGGCTCGGACGAGATACTCTACTTTTCCATGCTGTGCTTCGGCGGCCAGGGCGCGGCGTTTGCCGATATCACCTACGGTTTTTATCAGGTGTGGGCCGATCTGATCGGCATAGACGCTTACCTGGCGCCGCTTCGGGCCGACTTTTCCATCGATGTGGAAATGTACGCGGGAAACAGCCGCATGATTCTGATCGCCAACCCCAACGCGCCTACGGGCATGGCGCTGGGGCTGGACGCGATTGAGCGGGTGCTCTCGCTCAACCCCGATCAGGTGGTGGTGGTGGACGAGGCTTATGTGGACTTTGGCGCGCAGAGCGCGCTGCCGCTGCTGAAAAAATACGAAAACCTGCTGGTGGTGCGCACCTTTTCCAAATCGCGCCAGCTGGCGGGCGCGCGGCTGGGGTTTGCCGTGGGCGCGCCGCAGCTGATTGAGGATCTTAACAAAATACGCTATAGTATCAATCCCTACAACGTAAACACGCTTACCCAACTGGCCGGCACGGCCTCGGTGGAGGACGTGGATTACTTTAACCAAACCCGCGCCATGATCGTGGAAAACCGCGAATACACCCGGGCGGAGCTGGAAAAGCTGGGCTTTTGCGTGCTGCCATCCAGCGCGAATTTTCTCTTTGCGCGCCATCCGCGCATGAGCGGGGGCGAGTACATGCGCGCGCTTCGGGCGCGCAACATACTGGTGCGCTGGTTTGACAAGGCGCGCATATCGGATTATGTGCGCATCAGCATAGGCACGCGCCAGCAGATGCAAACGCTTATTGAGGTTACCGCCGGATTGGAGGGGCAGGGAAAATGAGAACGGCACAGTATGACCGCGCGACCAGGGAAACCGATATTTCGCTGCGCGTTAACCTGGACGGAACCGGCGAGGCCCAAATAGACAGCGGCGTGGGCTTTTTAGATCATATGCTTACCCTGCTGGCCTTTCACAGCGGCGTGGATATCCGCCTTACCTGCAAGGGCGACACCTGTGTGGACGCGCACCACACCACCGAGGATACCGGTATCGCGCTGGGCCGCGCCATCGACCGTGCGCTGGGCGACCGGCTGGGCATAACGCGCTACGGCAGCTTTGTTTTGCCCATGGACGAAACGCTGGTGCTGTGCGCGCTGGATATCAGCGGGCGCGCCTACGTGCAATGCGATTTGGAACTGCGGCGCGACAAGGTGGGCGATTTTGACACCGAGCTGGTTAAGGAATTTTTCTGGGGGCTCAGCCGCGCGCTGGGGCTGACGGTTCACATAAAACAGCTTTCGGGCGAGAACACGCACCATATTCTGGAGGCGGCGTTTAAGGGGTTTGGCCGCGCGCTGGGGCAGGCGGTGGCGTTGGACGAAAGGCGCCTGGGGCGCGTCGCCTCTTCCAAGGGCACGCTCGATTAAGGCGCGGCGGAGGGAACGGATAAGATGCTCACGATTATCGATTACGGCCTGGGCAACCTGTATTCGCTGAGCCATTCGCTTAGCTTTATCGGCGTGGAAAACCGCGTAAGCGGCGATCCCGGCGAAATCTCGCGCGCGCAAAAGCTGATCTTGCCGGGCGTAGGCGCGTTTGAGGACGCGGCGAACCGGCTAAGGCGCACCGGGCTGGACGCGCTCATACGCGCGCGCGCGGCGGAGGGAACGCCCCTTTTGGGCATCTGCCTGGGCATGCAATTGCTGTTTGAGGAAAGCTTTGAATATGGCCGCCACGCGGGGCTGGGGTTGATTGAGGGACAGGTGTGCCCCATCGCGCGGGATTTGGACTGGCCGCTCAAGGTGCCGCATATCGGCTGGAACAGCTTAAAATTTCACCGGGCAGGCCGCTTGACGAGCCATATCCAGCCGGGCGACTTTGTGTATTTTGTGCATTCCTATTACGTAAAGGGCTGCGGCCGGGCGCTGGTCGCCAGCGCGGAGTATGGCGTTGAGGTGCCCGCCATCGTGGAAGCGGATAACGTGATGGGCACGCAGTTCCATCCCGAAAAGAGCGGCGGCGTGGGGCTGTCCATACTGCGCGCTTTTGCCGAAATGTAAGGAGGATTGAGCCATGCGGATTTTTCCGGCCATCGACCTGCGCGGCGGGCGCGTGGTGCGCTTAAGCGGGGGCGATTACGATAAAATGACCGTGTACGGCGAGGACCCGGCCGAGCAGGCGCGCGCGTTTAAGCGACAGGGCGCCAGCTACCTTCACGTGGTGGATCTGGACGGCGCGCGCGACGGCGGACAGGATAACCTTTCCTCCATCGCGGCCATCGCGCGGGAAGGCGGCCTGTTTATCGAGGTGGGCGGCGGCGCGCGCGACGAGCAGAGCGTTGCCAGATATATGGATTTGGGCGTGAACCGGGTAATACTGGGCACGCTGGCGGTGGAGAACCGCGCCCTGACCGAGCGCCTGGCCGCGCGCTATCCCGGGCGCGTCGCGGTGGGCGTAGACGCGCGCGACGGGCGGGTGGCCATACGCGG
>CAWVLE010000173.1:0-14262 GCA_963929805.1 uncultured Eubacteriales bacterium
GATAAGGACGAGTTTGAGCGGCTGATGAAGGGCGACGACGCCGAAAGCATACTGCGCGACGCCGAAGCCGCGCGCGCCCAGACCGAGGAGCTTATCAAAAAGGCGCAGGCCGAGAAGGCCGAAAAAGAGCGCCAGGAGCGCGAACGCCTGGAAAAGGAAAAGGCCGAGCGCGAGGCGCGCGAGGCGGAGGCCATGCGTCAAAAACTTAAAGCGCCCGACGACATCTGGCCGGACGATAAGCCGGAGGTCTAAAGCGACGAGCGCACATCATTAAACAATTACATGAAGGGGCGTCGGCCCCTTCATGTATGTTACGCAGAAAAACATGGGTTTTACGGCGAAACCGATTTTTACAAGGGAGTGTTCTCATGAATCTTTCTAAAAAGCTGGACGCGTATTCCTCCGGCGTGTTTACAATGCTCGCCGAGAAAAAGGCGGGGCTGATCGCAAAGGGAATAGACGTAATTGATCTTAGTACCGGCACGCCCGATCTGCCGCCGATGCCCCATGTGATGAAGGCGCTATCCGACGCAGCCAGCGATCCGCGCAATTATGTATACGCCATACAGGACAGACCCCAGTTGTTGGAGGCGGCAGCCGCGTGGTATGCGCGCCGCTTTAACGTGACGCTTGATCCTAAAACCGAAATTGTATCGCTGATGGGCTCGCAGGACGGCCTGGCCCACATGGCGCTGGCGGTTATCGATCCGGGCGACACCGTGCTGGTGCCCGATCCCGGTTATCCGATTTTCCAGATGGGGCCGTATCTGGCGGGCGCACAGATTCACTACATGCCGCAGTTGCGCGAAAACGGCTATATCATCGATTTGGACGCCATTGACGAGGAAGTGGCGCGCCGTGCGCGGCTGATGGTGGTTTCCTATCCCAATAACCCGGTTACCGTAGCGGCGCCCAAATCCTTTTACGAAAAGCTGGTCGCCTTTGCGAAAAAGTACGACATCGCCGTGATGCACGACAACGCCTATTGCGAACTGTCGCGCGACGGCTTGCGCATCGGCAGCTTTTTGCAGACCCCGGGCGCGAAGGATGTGGGCGTGGAGTTTAACTCGCTTTCCAAAACCTACTCCATGCCGGGCTGCCGCGTGGGCTTTGCGCTGGGCAACCCCACGCTGGTGGAAAAACTGCGCCTGATTAAAAGCCATGTGGATTTTGGCACATTCCTGCCGGTTCAGATGGCGGCGGAGGCCGCGCTGAACGGGCCGCAGGAGTGCGTGGAGCTGACGCGTCAGACCTACGCGCGCCGTCAGAGAATATTATACGAAGGGCTTAACGAGGCGGGCTGGCCGATCGACTTGCCTGAGGCCACCATGTTTGCCTGGGCAAAGTTGCCCGAAGGCTACGCCGACTCGTATGAATTTGCCGTGGAACTGATGAACAAAACGGGCGTAATCTGCGTTCCGGGTATAAGCTTTGGCCCGCGCGGCGAAGGCCACGTGCGCTTTGGACTGGTACAGGACGAGCAGCGCGTGCGCGAGGCGGTTAAGCGCATTGCCAACTCGGGCATGCTGCGGCGCGGCTAAAACAGTTTGGAGGGCGAAGGATTGAAACTGGACCTGCACCTGCATACCAATGCGTCGGACGGCACGCTTTCAAGCGGGCAGCTTATTGACCTGCTTGCGGCGCAGGGCTTTGCGTGGTGCGCGATTACCGACCACGACACTACCCTGGGCGTGGAGAGCGCGCTGGAATGCGGCCGCGCGCGCGGTGTGGGCGTGATTCCCGGCGTGGAGCTTAGCGTGGGCGATCAGGTGGAAATCCACATACTGGGCTACGGGCTGCGCGTTACGCGGGAACTGGAAGAGGAATTAACGCGCCTGCGCGCGCAGCGCGAACAGCGCCTGGATGAAATGGTAAAAAGGTTAAACGCCGCCGGCGTGCCTGTTGAGGCCGGTAAGGTGCGCGCTTTGGCCGGCGGCACGGTGGGCCGCGCGCACGTGGCGCGCGTATTGGTAGAAATGGGCTATGCCGCCAGCGTGGGCGAGGCCTTCAAAAAATATCTGCTGCCCGGCCGGGTGGGCTATGTAAAGCGGGAAAAGTTAAGCGCCGCGCGCGCTATCGAGCTGATACGCGCGGCGGGCGGGGTCGCCGTGCTGGCGCATCCGGGCATTATCGCCGACGATGAAGCCGCTTTGCCCAGCCGCGTGCGCGCGCTTTGCGCGCAGGGTTTAAGCGGATTGGAGGTATATCATCCGCGCCATACGCCCGCGCAGATACGCCGCCTGGACGCGCTTGCCCGCAGCCTGGGGCTGATCGTAACCGGCGGCAGCGATTTTCACGGCCTGCCCGGCCAAAACGCGCCCGGCGCGGGCATGGCGCTGTGGACACAAAAACAAACGGATTTTTTCATGTTAATTGAGCAAATTTCCTTCGAAATGTAGCGTAACCTGTGGTATAATATAATTACCAGGGTATTTTATTACGATTCAGGAGGATTTGCCCCGTTATGACAAGAAACGGCAGACGCCGAAAGAGGCAGCGCAACGCAGCCCGGCTCGGCCGCAATTTATTTGATTTATTGAAGATGGCGGCTGTTGTCGCGGTGGTTGCGTTTATCGCGATTATGGTTATTCGCTGGACCAGCAACGGCTCGGGCGTGATCAGTTCGACCGAGACGTATCTGGAAGGCGTGTATGTGAACGGCGTTTCTCTGGCCGGTTATACCAAACAGGAAGGCATCGACATGATGAACGAGCTGATTGATAAGCGGCTTAATCAGGATGCGTTCGAATTGGTTTACGGCGATAAGGTATGGACGCTTACCCCGGGTATGCTTAACGCCACGCTGGATGTGCGCACGCAGATGGAACTGGCGTGGAACTTTGGCCATACGGGCAGCTGGTCTGAGCGGCGGTCGCAAAGCGATTATTTAAAGGATAACATTGTGGAGTACAACAGCGAACTGGAATACGACGAGACCATGCTCGACCAGTTCATCGCGCAGATAAAATCCGAAATCGACGTCGCGCCCGTGGACGCCGATATCATCGTGGACACGGACGAGATATTGACCGTCACGCCCTCCTCTACCGGGCTTTCGCTGGACGCTGAGGCGCTTAAGCAGACGCTGGAGGACGCCATGGTGAAGGGAGCCACCATGCGCATAGAGCTTCAGCCCGTCGTGGTGCAGCCCACCTATACCACCGAGGATATGCAGTCGTGCACCGAACTGATCGCCACCTGCAAAACCTCGACCAAGGGCAGCAACGACAACCGCGTGCGCAATATCATGCGGGCGCTTAAAGCGTTTAACGGCGTTCGGCTAAACCCCAATGAAACCATGTCCTTTAATGAGATGGTGGGTAAGCGCACGGTTGAGAACGGCTTTTACGAAGGGCAGGAATTCCTGGACGGCGAAGTGGTAATGGGCATTGGCGGCGGCACCTGCCAGGCCTCCACGACGCTATACGGCGCGCTGGTGCGCGCGGGCATGACGGTGGAAGTGCGTTATCAGCATAGCTTATTGGTAAGTTACATCCGTCCCAGCCTGGACGCCACGGTGACCGACACCGGGAAGGACCTGGTGTTTACCAACGATACCGATTACCCCATTTTCATCTACACCAGCGTGGATAACGCGCGCGCCGAGGTGCGCATATTCGGGAAACAGCCCGAGTACGAGATCAAGTTTGTGTCGGAAATCATATCCAGAACTTCGCCCAGCGGTTACGAAAAGAAGGCGGACACGGAGGGCAAATACGTGTGGTATACCACCGACGAACCTGTGCTGGCCGAAGAAGGAAAGGACGGGCTGAAGAGCCAGGGCGTGCGCGAACTGTACGACCGGGAGACGGGGGAACTGGTGGAGCGCGACGTGCTTTCCAGCGACAGCTACAGCCCAATTAAACCTGTTTACTGGGTGGGCGTACATGAGCCTGACTTCTGACGCGCGACGCATTTCAAGGTTGGGCGGAGGATAGACCAACAAAGCGCCTCTTCCGGCGGAGCGTATACCGCCGTGAGATATGTGGAACCACTACGATAAAAACAGGAGCATGCTGAAAGGAGCGTGGACCGGGTGTTTGAGGATTCAAACATAGCAATATTTGCCGGCAGCGGCGGAAACGCCTTTGCTGAGCGCATGTGCCGCTATATGGGCCGCAAACTGGGTAGTTCGCAGGTAATCCGCTTTTCAGATGGAAATACTTTTGTACGCATTAATGATTCCGTACGCGACAGGAACGTTTATCTGGTGCAGCCCATAGGCATGAGGCCGAACGACGAATTTGTGGAAATACTGTTCTTCGTGGATGCGCTCAAGCGTTCAAACGCGCTGTCGGTGACGCTGGTCATGCCCTATTTCGGCTACGCGAAAGGCGACAAAAAAGACGAGCCCCGCGTATCCATCCGCGCCCGCGTGTGCGCCGAGAGCATGGAGCTGGCCGGTTGCGACCGCTTTATCACCATGGATCTGCACTCGCCCCAGGTTCAGGGCTTTTTCAAACGCCCCATGGACCACCTTTACGCAATGCCCATGCTGTGCGAATACGTGAAGTTTACCGACCTGGAAAACACGGTCGTGGTTTCGCCCGACGCGGGCTATGCAAAACAGGCGCGCAAGTTTGGCGCGTGGCTGAACCTGCCGGTGGCGATCGGCGATAAACAGCGCACCGACCATTCGGAAAACGCGCAGGTGCTGGAAATCCTGGGCCACGTTTCGGGCAAAAACGCGTTGATCGTGGACGACTTTACCACCTCGGGCGGCACGCTGGTCAATCTGGCGCTTTCGCTTAAGCAGCATGGCGCGAAGAAGATCCGCGCGCTGCTCAGCCACAACATCGTATCCCCGCAGGGCGTGAAGTTGATAAACGACAGCCCGATTGACGAGGTAATTTCAACCGACACGGTAATCAACCCCAATATAGCGGGGCATCCTAAATTTAAAACCGTGTCCGTGGCGCCCATGTTTGCCGAAACGGTGATTCGCTTTTATAACAGCCAGTCGATCAACACCATGTTCTCCAGCCTGCCCAGGGATATCGTGCAGGCGGGCATAGACCTGGCCAACGTCGAATGAAATAGCGGCGCCCGGTTTGGCATGCGCGTGCCGCCGGGCGCTTTGACGGCATGCGCGCATATCAAAAGGAGGGAAAGGCGTGGCGTTTCCAATGGCGCATCTGATTTGCGCATACGAGTGGGCGCGGCAACGCGCCTTTCTTGCTTCCTGCCCGGAATACTACCTGGGCGCGATTTCACCCGACGCGATCCATATGCGCGCGCATTCCGACCGGGCGATGAAGTGCGCGGTGCACCTGGGCATCTGGCAGAGCGACAGCCCCAAAAGCGTGCTGGACTATTGGGAAAAGCGCCGCGCGCCTTTTGACATCGGCTATGGTATCCACATTTTGACCGACTGGGCGTGGGTACATTATTACCGCGCGCGCTTTTCGCGCGAACTTGTAGATGAAAACGACCGCGTGCGCCCGGAAATATACTATCCCGATTGCGACCGCGCGGATTACCTTATTTTTCTTAACGACGGACGCCTATCGCGCACGCTGCCCCTTTTGAGGGCGGCCGTGCCGTGCGCGGATCATCCGTATTTAAGCGCGGATGAGATTGCGCGCTGGCGCGAGCGTTGCCTGAATATTTATAATCAGGGGCTGGATATCAGCCGTCCGGCGCGCGTGATTACCCAGGAAGTGGTGGAAAACTTTCTGGGCGAGGCCGCCGCGCTGGTCGACGCGCTTATCGCGCCCGGCACGTTGGACGGGGCGTAGGGCGCGGCTTGGCAGCGGATGGCCGCGGTGGGATAATAAAAACGTTTGGACGGCGGGGGGAGGAAAGCGGTATGCGGCTGTGTGCGATGTGCATGGCGTGCCTTGTGAGAAAAGAGGATGAGCGTATCCGCGCTTATCCGGAAGGGGAAGACAAAAAGGCGGAATATATGCGCGAGGTGCTCCGCATTGTGGAGCGCGAATCGGCCCATTCTACGGCCCTGCGCATACTTTTTTTGATTAATCAGGTACACAGGCGCATTTTCGGCCGCCTGGAGGACATGGGCGCGCTTAAACAATATTATAACGAGCGGCTTATGCGCCTGACGGATGAGCTGCGCGCGCGCCTGGACGCGGCGGAAGATCCGCTGGCGCGGGCGCTGTCGCTGGCCCAGGCGGGCAATTATATAGACTTTGGCGCGGTGGCGCACGTGGAGGACGAAAAGCTGATGGAGCTGATCGACCTGACGAGCGCGCAGCGCCCGGACGCGGAAACCTATGACCGGTTTATACGCGAACTGGAGGGCGCGCGCACGCTGGTCTATGTTACCGACAACGCCGGTGAAATTGTGCTGGACAAATTGCTGATAGAGCGGATCAAAACGCGTTTTCCCAATGTGGATATACGCGCGCTGGTGCGCGGCGCGCCCATACTGAACGACGCTACGTTGGAAGACGCGCGCCAGATCGGGCTGGATAAAATGGTTCCGGTGGAAGGCAACGGAACCGGGTACGCGGGTACCGAGCTTAACTATATGCCGCAGGAAAAGCGCGCGCTGCTCGAGGACGCCGATATGATTATCGCCAAAGGTCAGGGCAATTTTGAATCGCTTGCCGGATGCGGCCTGAACGTGTATTACATGTTTTTGTGCAAATGCGACTGGTTTGTGAAGCGCTTTGGGGTTAAGCGCTTTACGCCCATGTTTTTGCGCGAGCGCGCGCTGGCCGCCTCGCCCTATATCGGTTAAAGGAGCTTTTTAAGCGATGATGGATGCCAAGGACAAGATTATCTTTCAGCAGCTGGACGTAATCCGCGCCATGACCGAGAACAACTTAAAGCGCGTGGGAAGCGACCTGTGGGGCGAGACCAGGCATAACGCCGCAGATCGGCCCCAAGCGCCCCGCGCGGCGCAGCAGCGGCAGGCCGGGGAAGACGGCGCGCCCGCAGAGCAACCGCCCCAGGCCGAACCCATTGAACAGCTTAAGGCGGAACTGAACGGCTATATCGGGCTTAAGTCCATCAAAAAAGAGGTAAACGACCTGATCAACATGGTCACGGTGCATAAATTGCGCAAACAGCACGGGCTCAGCACCGTGGATATGTCGTTGCACATGGTGTTTTCCGGCAACCCGGGCACGGGCAAGACCATGATCGCCCGGCTGATGGGGCGCATTTACCACAGCCTGGGCATACTCAGCAAAGGTCAGTTGGTGGAGGTGGACCGCTCCGGGCTGGTGGCCGGTTACGTGGGGCAGACCGCGATTAAGACGGCGGAGGCCTTGAAGAAGGCCCAAGGCGGCGTGCTGTTTATCGACGAGGCCTATACGCTAACGGGCGGTTCCCAAAACGATTTTGGCCAGGAAGCCGTGGATACGATCCTTAAGGCCATGGAGGATAAGCGAGGGAATCTGGTTGTGATCGTGGCCGGATACGACGGCCTGATGCAGCGGTTTATCCACTCCAACCCCGGCCTGGAATCGCGCTTTAACCGCTATATGCATTTTGAGGATTATACGCTCGACGAAATGGTGGATATTTTTAAAATGCAGCTGGAGCGCAGCGAGTATACGATTGACGGCGACGCGCTTGAAGAGGTGCGCGCCTATATCGACCGGGAAAACCAAAACGCCGTCTCCTTTGGCAACGCGCGGGGCGTGCGCAACATATTTGAAAAAATACTGGTATGCCAGAATAACCGCCTGGCCAATATGGACAGCGTGGATCGAGATGCGCTGATGCGCATTGAACGCGCGGACGTGCGCGCGGCGCAGGGGCTGGCCGAAGACGAGGCCGGTAGCGCGGGGGATACGCAAGAAAAAGATGGGGGAAAGTCTTACGATGCGAATCGGATTTGATAACAAAAAATATATCGAAATGCAGTCTGACCGGATTCGTAGCCGCATTGCCCAGTTTGGGGGAAAACTGTACCTGGAGTTTGGCGGCAAGCTGTTTGACGATTATCACGCCTCGCGCGTGCTGCCCGGCTTTATGCCCGACAGCAAAGTGAACATGCTTTTGGAATTGCGCGACCAGGCGGAGATCGTCATCGTAATCAATGCGGCGGACATAGAAAAAAATAAGGTGCGCGGCGACCTGGGCATTACCTACGACGCCGACGTACTGCGCCTGATCGATTCGTTCCGGGAGATCGGGCTGTATGTGGGCAGCGTGGTGTTAACCCGTTATGGCAGCCAACCCTCGGCCGACGCGTTTCAAAAAAGGCTCGAGGCGCTGGGCGTGCGCGTGTACCGCCATTACACCATAGCGGGCTATCCCTCCGAGCTGGAACTGATCGTCAGCGACGAGGGCTATGGCCGAAACGAATATATTGAAACCAGCCGCTCGCTGGTGGTGGTCACCGCGCCCGGCCCGGGCAGCGGGAAGATGGCCACCTGCTTATCGCAGCTGTATCACGAGCACAAACGCGGCATAAAGGCCGGGTACGCCAAATTTGAAACCTTTCCCATATGGAATCTGCCGCTGCGCCATCCGGTCAACATGGCCTATGAGGCGGCCACGGCGGACCTTAGCGACGTGAATATGATCGATCCGTTCCACCTGGACGCTTACGGCGTTTCGGCGGTAAACTACAACCGCGACGTGGAAATTTTTCCCGTCGTCAACGCCATGTTTGAGCGCATATGGGGCGTGTCGCCCTATAAATCGCCTACCGACATGGGCGTAAATATGGTGGGCAACTGCATTATAGACGACGAGGTGGTTTGCCGCGCGGCTACGGACGAGGTGATACGCCGCTACTATTCGGCGCTGTGCGCCCATCGCCAGGGCGCCGAAAACAGCGCCGAGGTGGATAAGCTGAAGCTGCTCATGCGGCAGGCCGGCATTTCTCCGGACGACCGGCCGGTGATCGCGGCCGCGCTTAAACGCGAACAGGAGACCGGCGCGCCGGCCGCCGCGCTGCAATTGCCCGACGGGCGGCTGGTGACCGGCCGAACCTCGGAACTTCTGGGCGCCTCTTCGGCCATGCTGCTTAACGCGCTTAAGGCGCTGGGCGGGATCGACGACGGCATTCAGCTCATTTCCCCAGACATCATCCAGCCCATCCAGCACCTGAAGGTGGATCATCTGGGCAACAAAAACCCGCGCCTGCACACCGACGAGGTGCTTTTGGCCCTGTCCATCTGCGCGGTAAGCGACGAACAGGCCGAGGCCGCCATGGCGCAGCTTCAAAATTTAAAGGGGCTGGAAGCGCACGCGTCGGTCATATTGGCCCAGGTGGACGAGCGCGTGCTGAAAACGCTGGGGCTGAACCTGACGTGCGAACCCAAATACCAGACGCAGAAGCTTTACCATAAATAGGCGCGTCCGGTAAATGATTTGCCTTAGCGGCGCAGGCGGCGGGATAAAACAAATTTGAAGGCGCGCCGGCGTTGCGCGGAAAAACCAGGTAAGAGGAGGGCTTTCTCACGCCTGGTTTTTGTATTATCACGCCCGGCAAGACGGGGACCGGCAAAGCCCCGCGCGGGAAAAATCAAAGGGCTTCAAAGCCACCCCCCATCAAGCATCAGGACAGCGGGGCAAATGCCGTGCTGTCCTGATGTTACAAAGTTGTATTCCGCAAAGACGCGCCGCGACGGGAAACCGCGCGCTTTTTGCGCGTTGAAAAGGCGGGCCTTACGCGGTTACGATCTTGCTGGCATCCTGCAGATTGAGCTTTTCAACCGCCTCTTCGCGCATCTTATACTTTAATATTTTGCCGGCGGCGTTCATGGGGAAGCTGTCCACAAAATCAAAGTAGCGCGGGCACTTGTGCTTGGCGATATGGCTCTTGCAGAAAGCGCGCAGTTCGTCCTCGGTCACGGACTCGTTTTCCTTGAGGATGACGCAGGCCATGATCTCCTCGCCGTACTGCTTGTCGGGCACGCCGATTACCTGCACGTCCTTTACCGCGGGGTGGGTATAGAGGAATTCCTCGATCTCCTTGGGGTAGATATTTTCGCCGCCGCGGATAATCATGTCCTTGATGCGGCCGGTAATCTTGTAGTTGCCGTCGGGCAGGCGGCGGGCCAGGTCGCCCGTGTGCAGCCAGCCCTCCGAATCGATAACCGCGGCCGTGGCTTCGGGCATCTTGTAGTACCCCTTCATGATGTTGTAGCCGCGCGCCACAAATTCGCCGTCGGTGTTGTCGGGCAAATCCTGGTTGGTTTCGGGGTCCACAATCTTGCACTCCACGCCGAACATGGCCGAACCCACGGTGTTAACGCGCGTCTCGATGGAGTCGGTGGTTTTAGACATGGTGCAACCGGGCGAGGCCTCGGTCTGGCCGTAGGTGATGCAGATTTCGGACATGTTCATCTTTTTCACCACGTCCTCCATCACCTTTACCGGGCACGGACTGCCGGCCATGATGCCGGTGCGGATGTGGGAAAAATCGGTCTTTTCAAAATCGGGATGCTCCAGCATGGCGATAAACATGGTGGGCACGCCGTGGAAGGCCGTGATCTTTTCCTGATTGATGCAGGCAAGCGACACGCGCGGCGAGAAGGCCGGGATGGGGCACAGGGTGGTGCCGTGGGTCATCGCGGCGGTCATGGCCAGCACCATGCCGAAACAGTGGAACATGGGCACCTGAATCATCAGCTTGTCGGCGGTGGAAAGATCCATGCAGTCGCCGATCGCCTTGCCGTTATTGACCACGTTATAGTGGGTCAGCATGACGCCCTTAGGGAAGCCGGTCGTGCCCGAGGTATACTGCATGTTGCACACGTCGTCCCGGCGAATGGAGCGGGCGCGTTCCAATACTTCGCTCAGCGGCGCCTGCTCCGCCAGATCGATGGCGTCTTCCCAGGTATAGCAGCCTTCCAGCACCGAATCCACGGTGATGATATTGCGCAGTACGGGCAGGCGCGCGCTGTTAAGCTGGCCCGGCTTGCTGTCCTTAAGCTCGGGGCACAGCTCTCGCATGATGGCCAGGTAGTCGGAATCCTTGTATCCGTCGATCATGACCAGCGTGTGGGTGTCCGACTGGCGCAACAGGTATTCGGCCTCGTGCACCTTATAGGCGGTGTTAACCGTCACCAGAACCGCGCCGATTTTAACGGTCGCCCAGAAGGTGATATACCACTGGGGCACGTTGGTGGCCCAGATGGCCACGTGGTCGCCTTTTTTCACGCCCATGGCGATCAACGAACGGGCGAAGGTATCCACGTCGTCGCGGAACTGGGAGTAGGTGCGGGTGTAGTAATGGGTGGTGTAGCGGAAGGCGTACTGATCGGGGAACTCCTTCACCATGCGGTCGAGCACCTCGGGGAAGGTAAGATCGATCAGCTGCTCCTTTTTCCACACGTATTTACCGGTGCGGCGGGCGTTGTTTTGCAGCTGATGGGTGTTGATGTAGCGGCTCATGAAGTTGGCAAACTGGGGGAAAACGATGCCCGCGTCGGTCAAATCGCGCGCCCAACGCTTTAACCATTCCAGCGAAACGTAGCCGTCGTACCCGGTATCGCTCAGCGCGTCCAGCATCTGGATAATGGGCAGATCGCCTTCGCCCATCATCTTGTACACTACCTTGTCGCCGTCCATTACGGAATCTTTTACGTGGATGTATTTAATATAGCTGCCCAGGTTGGCCACCGTCTGCTCGGGCGTTTCGCCAAAGAAACGGTAAGGATGATGCACGTCCCACAGCGCGGCTACGCAGGGGGCGTTGACCTTGTCGAGCAGCTTGCGCAGGCGGGCGGTGTCGGCGTACACGCCGTTGGTCTCCACCAGCGCGGTTACGCCCGTGCCCTCAAACAGGCCGGCCATTTCGCGCAGCGCGTCCGCCATGTATTCGTCGTCCACTTCGCCGTTGGCGTGCGCTTCCAAATCGGCCAATATGCGGATATAGGGCGTGCCCAGCTTTTGAGCGAGGGCCACGTATTGCCCGATTTCCGCAAGCGTTTCCGTGCGCTTTTCCGGAAATTTCAGGCTGCAATTGGTGGAAAGGCAGGCAATTTCCAGCCGAAGCGCGCGCAGTTTGGCAATGGTCTTTTCAATTTGGCCCGGCAAAAAGGGCGCGGCGGAAAAGGGGTTGATGGCGTTGCCAATACCCCGGATTTCGATGCCGTCAAAGTGAAAGTCCTTGGCCATGGAGTAGATGTCCGACCAGCCAAAATCCGGGCAACCCAGCGTGGAAAAAGCAATTTTCATGGAAAAACCTCCTGCGTTTAATAGATTCAAGCCCGCCAGGCATAAAAAACCTCCGTCGTTTCATGCCTGATGAAAGACGGAGGCTTGTATCCGCGGTACCACTTTCCTTGCCGCGCCTGCGCGCGACCACTTAACCATAGCCGGCATAACTGCCGAGTATGTTTCCCTGTAACGGGGGATCCCGTCCAAAGCCTAGTAAGGCGCGCGCCCGTTCAGCCGGCTGCTGGCAGGGGAGTAAGCATCCGGTTTTCTGCCGCCTTTCAGCGCGTGGCGGCTCTCTGTGAGAAAGCCATTGATGCTGTGTTCCTGGTCATTGCATTTACTGGACAAATTCAACTGTCTATGCGTATTTTATCCAAACCGGCCCCATGAATCAACAAAGAAAATGTCTTGGGGTGGTTAAATATAATTTAAGAATTGCGCGATACATGCACGCGAATAACCGCGGCGGCGCGCGGGCCATACTCAAAAGGGCAATCTATTTTATATGAGGAGGCGAGCGCGTTGAACCGGACCAAACAGAGCCTGTGCGCTTTTGCCATCGGCGCGGCAAGCTACAGCCTTATCGAAATGGCCTTTCGCGGCCGCACGCACTGGACCATGGCGCTGACCGGCGGCGCGTGTTTTGCGGCGATTTACAACTTAAACCGGCGTCTCAGGCGGCGGCGCGCGTGGGTGAAATGCCTGCTGGGCGCGGGGCTGATTACCGCCGCGGAGCTTGCGGTTGGGCTATGGGTCAACCGGCTGATGAAGTGGCAGGTATGGGATTATTCCAACCAGTTTTTAAACCTGTTCGGGCAGATCTGCCCGCTGTTTTCGCTGGGCTGGTTTTTGCTGTGCGTGCCGCTTGTGCCGCTGAGCAACTGGCTGTGCGCCTGGTGGGAGCGGGACAAGGCACGCCCGGATACGGTCATTCGCGCGGGACAAACCCTTCAAAGATAACCGCGTCGCCGCGGGCGGCAAAATGGTCGAACAGCGGCTGGGAGCGCACGGTCCATACCGCCGCCGGCGTGCGCAACGCGCGTTGCACGCGCAGCGTGCAACTGGCGTCCATGGCCGCGTCAAAGGCGATAAAATCGGGCCTGGATAGCGCGTTCAGCCACAAGCGGCCCAGCGCGAAATACAACGCGCGCTGCCTAAAACGCCCGCCCGGCTGTTCCTGGCTTACCAACTGGCCGCGCGCGACGCCGGGCAACAGGCCGCGCAGTTCGCGCACGATGCGCGGGTCAAAAGATTCCATCACATAGGGGCCCGAATAGGCGCGCATGCGCCCGGCGGTCAGGCGGGTGGTGGCTTGCCAGCGCGGGCTGGTCTTGACCTCTACCAGCAGCGGCACGCGGCCGGCGACCAGCGACAGCACCTCGTCAAACGTGGGGATCGCGTGCTCTGTCCCCTGAAGCCTGAGCGCGCCAAGCGCGCTAAGGGGCTGTTCCCATACGCGCCCGTCCACGCCGCACATGCGGCTGGTGGTATCGTCGTGAAAGACCACAAGCTGGCCGTCGCTGGTAATCTGCACGTCCAGCTCTATACCGTAGCCGGCCTGGCAGGCCGCCTCAAACGCGGCGAGCGAATTTTCCGGCACGCCGCGCGATGCGTCGAAAAGCCCGCGGTGGGCGTAGCGAATGCCCTTTAAGTGGCCCGCGCGCGCCCGGCAGCGCGGGCTGGGCGACACCGCCGCCAGATAGATAAGCGCGGCGGCCAGCGCCAAACATACAGCGATCGCCATAAACCATACCTCCCCGCAACGTAAAGCGTCCAGATACAAGCTTAGTCGCCCGCGTCAAAGGCCTCCAGCCGGGAAGCGGGCGCTTCCGGCCGGCTGTCCCCGTGCCGGGTCAGCGACATGGTGATAAAGGAAAGCCCAACCATCAGCGCGGCGTAGGGAAACAGCGTGAAATACCCAACGTGCTCCAGCAAAAAGCCGGACGCGATGGGGGTGATGATCTGCGCGGCCATGGAAAAGGTGTAATAGTATCCGGTGTATTTGCCGATGGTGGAGCCCTTGCTCATCTCCACCACCATGGGATAGCTGTTTACATTAATTGAAGCCCAGGCAAACCCGATCAGCACGAACAGCGCGTAGGCCCAGATCGTAGCCGTGTGAAAGAAGCAGGCCGCGCACAGGCAGACGGTCAGCAGCGCGACGCCCAAAAG
>CAWVLE010000174.1:0-25855 GCA_963929805.1 uncultured Eubacteriales bacterium
GCCGAGTTTTTGCCCGACGCGCTTGCCCTCAAGCGCGCGCCGCGCCCGACCTTTATGGGCGAACGCGGCGTGCTGATCATCTCAGGCAGCGTGAACCCGGTAACGGCCGCGCAATTGAAACATGCGGCGGAACGCGGGTTTGACTGCGTAACTTTATTGCCCGAGCAAAAACTGACGCCCGGCTATGCGGATACGCCCGAATGCGCGCGCTTTATCGCGCAATTGGCCCGGCGCTACGCCCAGTCGGGCCGCCTGATCGTGCAGACGGTGGATTACGACCCGTCCGGCCTGCCGCTCTGTCCCGGTAAAGGCGAACAGGCGCGCCGCACCGTAGCGCATAATATCGGCGGCATGGCCCGAAGGCTGCTCTTAAGCGACCTGCCCGGCGTGTATGTGTTTATCGGGGGCGACACGTTGCGCGCGGCCTTGCGCGACGCGCAGTACGAGGCCATAGAGCCCATTGATGAAATCGCGCCGGGCGTGGTGTTCGCCAAAATTTCCGGCAGGCGGGGCGAGAAATACATCGTCACCAAATCGGGCGGCCTGGGCGAGGAAAACGTGGTGGAAACGATTGAGGCGTATCTTTTAAACCGCATACCCAATTCGTCCCCGCAAGCCGCGCGGTAACGCGCCGCGGCCCACGCTCTCAGGGCGTAATAAGCACTTTAATGGCTTCGCGGCTTTCCGCCACGCGGAAGGCCTCCGCCCATTGCTCCAGCGGGAATACGTGGGTTACCACGCCCTGGGTAGGCGCCTTTTTGTTTAAAATGTTTTCTATGGTGGTTTCATAGCAGTGCGGGCTCAACTGAGAGCCGCGTATTTCGATTTCCTTGGCGTCGCCGATAATCGACCAATCCACCGTGGAGGCGCCGCTCATTACGGAAAATTCCACAAACCGGCCGCCCTTGGCGATCATTTCCAGGCCCTGCCCCACGGCGGATGGATGCCCGGTGACCTCGATATATACGTCGCAGCCCCAACCGCCGCTCAGCTCAAGCACCCGGGCTATGGCGTCCTCGCGGCCGGGATTGATTACCTCGTCCGCGCCGAAGCGCCGGGCCAGTTCAAGCCGCTCGTCCATCATGTCCAGCACGATCAGCTTGCGCGGGTTGCGCAGCCGCAGCGCGCCCACCATGCCCAGCCCCAATGTGCCCGCGCCGGCCACGACCACTACGTCGTCCACCTGCACCCCGGCGCGGCGCACGCCGTGCAGCGCGCAGGCGTAAGGCTCGATCAGCGCGGCCTGCTCCAGCGTCAGCTCCTCCGGAACGCGATAATTAATCGAACGCTTGGGCAACAGCACGTATTCGGCCATGCCGCCGTTGAGGTAATTTTTAAAACCGTATACGTCGTGCGGATCGCACAGATGATACCGGCCGTCCCGGCAGTACCGGCATTGGCCGCAGGGCACGATCTGCTCGGTGGCGATCCGGTCGCCTACTTTAAAACCGCCCGGCACGTTTTTTCCCACATACACCGCGCGCCCGATAAACTCATGGCCCGGCGTAAAAGGCGGCTGGCAGTAGCCCGGCATGCCGTCTCCGCCCCAGAACCTGGCTACCGGATGGGTGGCCTTTACGTCGCCCGCGCAAATGCCGCAGCTTTCCACCTTTAGCAGGATGTCGTCCTCGCCCGGCTGGGGCACGGGGATTTCGTCCAGCCGGTAATCTCCCTGCGCGTGCGCGACCAGCGCCCGCATTGTCTTGGGAATAGACATGGTTTCCCTCCTCATACCATTAAATGAATAAAAAAGCACATTTTGGTATAGCGAATTAGGCGATTTTATTATAGCAATCGTTTTGGGCGCTGTCAAACCATTCGCGCAGAGGGGTGCGACCGTCCGGCCTGCGCGCGGGCCAATTACCGGCCTGTGGGTGGACATGACGGCGGCGGGGGATCCTTCCCCCGCCGTCAGAGCGCTGACAAAGCCTGCAAACGCAAAAACCGCTTTTGAAAAGAAAGGGAGGAAGCGGTTTTTGCTTACGGCGTCAGCGTCACTTGCAAACAGCGGTCACTTACGTTTAAGTAAGCTCCCTCGTTTGCAAGTTCGCTTCCTTGTCTTGCAGGCCTTCTAATCGCTCTGGCAGGATGTTGACTTTGTCAACATCCTGAGGCCGCCCAGTCTCGGGCGGCCTCTTCCCCGTTCAGGCCCTAAAGGGGCTTTATTCAATCCTTTTCCCGGGATTACTTGAGCAGTTCGTTAAACTCGGCCTCCATGGCGGCGAGGTTCTCCTCAATGTTGCCCTCGCTGAGCATCTCGGTCATGTAGTCGTCAAAGCGGGTAAAGATTTCCTGCACGTTCTTGTTGGCGGCGGGCAGCGCATGGGCCGCGCCGTTCTCGATGGGATCCAGGAAGGCGGCGGTGTTGTAGTTCGCAAACTTGGCGGCCCACAGATCGGCGCAACCTTCATAGGCGGGGATGACGGCCTCGGCGGCCTGCGCCTGGGCGTCGTAACCGGCCAGGTAGGTCAGGAAGGTTTTCACCTCGTCGGGATATTCGGTGGTAGCCGCGCCAACCCAGCTCAGCGAGTGGGAAATGGTGGAAGCTTCTTTCATGATGGGCAGGGATACAATGCCCAGGCTTTCGCCGTAGGTCTCCGCGAACAGCGCCAGGTTCCAGCTGCCGTCAAAGGTCATCGCGTCCATGCCGGAGAGGAAGCGCACGTCCTTGGTGATTTCCACCTGCTCCTCAACGCTGGCGGAAATGCCGTGTACGTGGATGGCGTCGTACAGTTTCTGCATGGCTTCCACATTTTCGGGCGAATTTACAACGCACATGCCGTTCTCGTCAAACAGTTGTCCGCCGTTGCCGTAGATGTAGTCATAACCGAAGGCCTGGCCGCCGGCCGCGATGGAGCAGCCGTATATGCCGTTCTCCGCGTCGGTCAGCTGTTTGGCGATCTCGATAAACTCGTCCCAGGTCCAGCCCTCTTCGGGATAGGCCACGCCCGCCGCGTCAAACATAACCTTGTTGTAGTAAACGGCGATGGCGTCGTAGTCCCTCGGCACGCCGCGCAGCACGCCGTCCACCGTATGGGTGACGATGGTGTGCTCGGGATATTTGGATACATCCACCGCGCCGCTCTCGATCAGGTCGGTGATGTCCAGCAAATAGCCGTTGCGCGCGTAGTCCACAACGTTGAGCGCGTTGATGGAAAACACATCCGGAGCCGAACCGGCGGGCAGGCCGACGACCAGCTTATCCCAGTATTGATCCCAAGGGATAGCGCTCGCGTTGACCACGATTTCATCCTGCGAGGCGTTAAACGCATCGATCGCAGGCAAAATGCCCTCGTTTTGCTCTTCCATCCAATAGTTCATTTCCAGCTCGACCGCAGCAAAAGCGGTGGAACTCATGGCCAGCATCAGCGCCAGAACCAGAACCAGGACTTTTTTCATACTTTCTTCCCTCCATTAAATTATTTTTGGAACCCTTGACTCCATCTGAAACTTTGCCAAATCTGCGCCGCCGCCCCTTGCGCATCTGTATTCGGATCATTAAAAGGCAGGCGCCGCATATCCACACAAAGCACGTCTTTGGGTCAACAGCCCCCTATTCAACGGCCAAGGCCGTTAGAAACAAATCCGGACACGCTACGCCTTCAGGCCAGAAAGCGCGATGCCCTCCAGCATCTGTTTCTGTCCGATCAAAAACACCACCAGCATGGGCAGCATGGCGTACACGCCGGCCGTCATCTGGGTGGGAATCTTCTGCGCGTACTGCCCCTGCATATTGGCCAGTGCGATGGACAGCACGTACAGGTTTTGCTTGCTGGTCACGATGAGCGGCCAGAGCATTTCATTCCAACTCCACAGCGTAGTCAACACGCCGAAGGCGATCAGGCCGTTTTTCACCAGCGGCAACAATATGCGCCAGTAAATCCCGAAAAAGCTGCACCCGTCCAGCATGGCGGTCTCGTCCATTTCGCGCGGAAGCGACATGAAATTCTGTCTTAAGAAGAATACGCCGTAAATACTGGGCAGGTTTGGAATAATGATGCCCGCAAAGGAGTTTAGCCAGCCCAGTCTCATGGTGATCAAAAACCGGGGTATGATGATCATCTGGGTGGGCACCATCAAAACCGTCATGCAAATCAGGAAAATAATGCTCTTACCCGGAAACTCCAGCCGGGCAAACGCGTAGGCGCCCATGGAGCAGGTGACGATCTGGAAAGCGACGGTTACGATGGTGACAAACGCGGTGTTTTTATAGTAAGTGCCGAAATTGTACTGCTGGAGCACCTCCGCGTAGTTCTTCCACTGCGGTGTTTTGGGGAACCACACGATCGGCACCTTCATGGCCTCCGGCTGCGTCTTAATGCTGGTAAGCAACATCCAGGCGAAGGGCATGATCATGAAAATCGCCCAGAACGCCAAAATAATGTACATCACGGCGCGCCCGATCGGGAGTTTCTTTTTTACGGTCATGCTGCTCCCCCTTTCTATTCGTAGTGAACCCATTTGTTTTGCAGTTTAAACTGGAACAGCGTTAGCACCAGAATGATAAGCAATAAAACCACCGCTTCCGCCGAGGCCAACCCTAACTTTCGGTATAGAAACCCTTTTTCGTAGACGCCATATACCATCGTTCGATAGTATTGCATAAATTTATCCGCCGTCGCGCCGGATCCCGCCAGCGTGTATATGACGTCAAACACCTTAAAACCGGTCATCAGCGATGTGATGGATACGAAAAACAGCACCGGGGACAAAAGCGGCACGGTGATGTGCCTAAACTGATGCACGCTGTTCGCGCCGTCGATCATCGCGGCCTCGTAATAAACCTTGGGAATGTTTTTAAGCCCGGACAGCAGTATAATCATATTATAGCCCGCTGAGGACCATACGCCCACGATGATTACGCCCAGCATCATAAAATTGGGATCGGTCAGCCACTTGGGCCCCGCGATGCCCACCGCTTTGAGCGCCTGGTTGACCAGGCCATAATGGGAATTGAGCAGCGAACGCCAAACCATACCGACCGCGGCCGCCATGGTGACCGACGGCAGAAAGTAAATCACGCGAAATAGCGAGCGGCACTTGATATCCTGGTTAAGCGCGTTGGCCAGCAACACGCTGATGACCATGCTAAGCGCCACCGATACAAAGGCGTAATAAACCGTGTTGAGCAGTTCCTGCCACATGTCTGAATCGGCCGACAGCAACGTAATGTAGTTTTTAATGCCGACAAATTCATACGTCATGTAGTCCGGCCCTTCGGTCATGGAAAGATAGATCGACCATACCGTGGGAATGAGGAAGAAAACCAGAATACCTATGACCACCGGCGCGATCATTAAATACGCCGCCGTGTACTCCTTCCTCTGGCGAACCGATAACTTGCTTTTTACCACTGACCTACCTACTTTCTGCAATTTCTAAGCGAAAACGGCGCGCCGTCTTCCCTTACCTTGCCGTCTTATTTGCACAACATCTATTTAACAGTAGCATTATAGCATATTTTTCCCACAGTATCAACCCATAATTACACATTTACCGCGTTTATGACATAAAAATATGTGATTATTATTACAAACAGCGCTATTATGTTGCATACATTCATGAAATTTTAGTTTACTATTTTGCAGCGCCCGTCATTCTGCACAAATTTCCGCATTCACAGGCGTCGAGAAGCGTCCGCATCCATGTAAGGCGCGCCGCTGGCCGTCCAAAAAACAACGGCGGGGGAAGGCAAGCTTCCCCCGCTCAGTGTGTCGAAAAAGTCCGCCTGCGGCGTCCTTTTTCGAATGTTTAGCGCTGTTTCCCTCTCGCCCCCGAGGGGCTCCCGGGCGGGAAACAGCGTAGGGAAGCCTTGCTTCGCAAGGCGCACGAATCCGCCGCGCATGTCGCCGGATTCGATTAAAAATGGAGGGCTTCGGCCCTCCAAACCACCCGGAATGGTTTTGACAGTCTGGGCGGGGGAAGGCAAGCTTCCCCCGCTAAAAGCAATTTATTTAACCCTCAGCGTTTAACCCTCTGCGCAATCTGCGCGCGCCGGCGCGGCCCGTTCCCCGCCGCGGCGCGTAGGCAGCGATCAGCGCCAGCGCCAAAACGCCGCCTTTCATGGCCGGCAGCACATAGTACACCACGCCCAGCTGCGTCAATCCGCTTTCCAGCACCGCCACCAGCGCCGCGCCCACCATCGTGCCCAGGGCGTTCGGCTTTTCCGCGCCGCCGACCGAGCGCCCTACAAATACGGCGGCCAGGGCGGGCATCAGATAGTTATCGCAGCCGGATATCTGGGCCGCCGAGTTCCTGGCGCACACCACAATCGCGCCCACCGCGATCATGGCGGCGGTAATCATGCCCGCCATCAGGCGGTATTTGCGCACGGGCATGCCGGAAAATCGCGCCGCGCTCGGATTGCCGCCCATGGCGTACAGGCAGCGCCCATACCGGGTATAGCCCAAAAACACAAAGGCAAACGCCACGCATAGCAGCATAATGATGATGCACCACGGCGCGGCGCCGATGGCGAGCGCCGGTTGGGTCCAGCCGCTCCTGGCGGGGGCGGTTCCCCATCGCGTAGGCATGCCGGCGGATACCGCGCCGCCGCCCGTCCACCACAGCCCCAGGCCCTGATGCACGAACATCAGCGCGCAGGTGGCCAGCATATCGGGAATTTTGCACACCAAAATCATAAACATCGTCGCCAGGTATAACACCATGGTAAGCGCTATGGTGCTAAGCACGCTCAGCCACAGCGGCAGCCCAAACCACAAAAACGCGCTGGCAAACAGAAAGGAGGATACGGTGGCCAGCGTACAGGCCGACATGTCGAAGCCGTCGGGCGCCATGGTGACCGTGGCGCCGATGGCGAAAATCGTGGTAATAGACATCGAGCGCAGGATATTGACGGCGTTGGCGGGCGACAAAAAGCTGGCGCCCCGCAAAAAACCAAATACCCCCACGGCGGCGATCAGCGCCAGCACGGCCGCCCAGTCCATCATAAATCGGGCGAGGCTTTTTCTCGTAAAATTCTCCGTCATGTTCTTTCTCCGTTTCCTTTCGGCGGCGCCGGGCGAAACGGCCCACGTTCGCCCACGGCGTAATGCATGATTTCCTCCTGGGAAGTTTGCGCCGTTATCAGTTCTTTTACAATTCTGCCGCCATACATTACGTATATTCTGTCCGTAATGGACAACAATTCGCCGTTTTCGCTGGAAGCGTACAGCACGCCGCAGCCCGACAAGGCCAGCTGGTTTACGGCCTTTAGCAGTTCGCCCTTTGCGCCGACGTCAATTCCCTTTGTGGGCTCGTCCAACAGGTACGCCTGGCAGCCGGCGGCCAGCCATTTGCCCACCACCGCCTTTTGCTGGTTGCCGCCCGACAACTGCCCCACGCCCTGGCGCACGTCTAAAGCCTTTATGCCCAGGTGGCGGACAAATGTACGGGCGTTTTCATTGAGCTTTTTCCGCCGCACAAAGCCCATGCGGCTTAACTTTTTTAAATTGGCCGCCCCCATGTTAAACGCGAGACTCTCCGTAAGGAACAGGCCTTCTTTCCTGCGCTCCTCGGGCACCAGGCCCATTTTGCGCTTTACCGCCGCAGCCGGGCTTTTCAGGCGCGCCGGACGGCCCGCCAGGCGCACCTCACCTTCGGATACGGGCAACGCGCCAAAAACCGCCTTGCACAGTTCGCTCTTGCCCGCGCCCACCAGCCCGGCTATGCCTACGACTTCGCCCCGGTTAAGCGTAAAAGACACATCCTTTACGCTGCCGTCGCGGCTGGAAAGGCCGCTGACCGTCAAAAGCTCAGCCCCGGATGGCTCCGGACGGCTTAACTTGGCCTTGCTCAGCTCCTCGCCCAGCATTTCCCGCACCAGTTCGTCCGCGCTGGTCTTTTCGGTAATGGGCGCGTTCGCGGCAAGCTTCCCATTTCGAAGCGCCGTATACCGGCCGCATATCTGAAGGATCTCCGTCAGCCGGTGGGAAATAAAGACGATGGCCAGCCCCTGTTCCCCGGCCAGGCTCCTGCAAAGCCGGAACAGGGTGCGCGTTTCGGCCGAGCTTAGCGGCGCGGTGGGCTCGTCCAGCAAAAGCACGCGGCAGCGGCTGTTAAGCGCGCGGGCGATCAGCACCATCTGTTTATACGCCAGGGGCAACCTGCCCACCCGCTCGCGCACGTCAAAATTCATATTAAGCCGGTCAAGCAGCGCCGCGGCCTCTTTGCGCACGTCGCGCCAGCGCATCCAGGGCCCCATCCCGCTTTGCCCGCTTAAGTCGTCCAACAGGATATTCTCCGCCACCGAGAGCGTAGGCGCCAGCGCCGCGTCCACTTCCTGATGCACGATCTGTATGCCCAGGCGTTTGGCTGCGGCGGGGCTGCGCACATCCACGAGACTGCCGTTTATATAGATGCCGCCCGTATAGGCGGGGTTTATTCCCGCCAACACGTTCATCAGCGTGGATTTGCCCGCGCCGTTAGCGCCCACCAGGGCGTGTATTTCGCCCGCGCGCACGTCAAAATCCACATGATCCAGGGCTTTAACCCCGGGATAGCTGACGCAGATGTCCCGGGCTTCAAGCGCGAAAGATGTCATAGCTTCCTCCTCGCGCCGCCTCAATCGCCCAAAAGGCGGGCCATCCAGTCGCTGGTGGGCATCCAGGACCGGTCGGTATAGGCCTCGCCGGCCACCGTATCCAAATTGGTCACATTGATCCCGCCGCCCGACACCATATCCTGGGTTATCACGTTGGTGGGCAGCTCCAGCCAGGCGCTCGCCTGTCCGGTCATGGGATCGATAATTTTGTCGTATTCCCCGGCCATCTCCAGCGCCAGCACCCGCACCCCAAATTCGCCGTTGTAAAACCAGTTTGTGGTGGCACAGGCCTTCCAGGGCGAATTTTCACGGGCCATTTTTTCGATATCCGCGTTGCAGATGTCCACGCTCACCATGGGGATATCGTATCCGTCCTGGGTAAGCGCCGTATACACGCCGCTGGCGTACAGATCGTAGCAGCACCATATGGCGTCGATCTGCCCCGGCTGATACTTGGCCAGCGTGGCGGTGGTAACGTCGGCCATGGAGGCCTCCGCGTTGTTAAAATCGGACGGGCCGATGGTCTCCACCGTATGGATCAGGCCCTGCTGCTCGTAGGCTTCATAGCCTTCCTGCCTGCGGTCGAAGGGGGAGAGAAAGTTGGGGCCCACCCACACCTTGAGTATGTTGACGGGCGTACCCGCCTCCACCTTGTCCGGATAGAGCTCCTCGAGGATGTAATCCAACAGTAATTGCGCGAACTGGGCGTCCTGCTGGAAAAACTGGGTGACGCCTTCCAGCGTCTGGGTCTGGCCGTTTTCGTCCTTAAACTGGGTGTCAAAGGTAACCAGTTTAAGATCGGGATACTGCGCCATCAGGTTTTTCAAAAAGGTATAGGCGTAGTTCTGCCCGCCGTGGCTGAGCAGCAGGCCGTCGTATCCGGCCGCCGCGCACTGGGAAACCGTGTCCTGCCATTGGGCGTCCGATCCGCCGCAGAAAAAGGCGTCGTACTCCATGCCCAGGCCCTGCGCCGTTTCCTGCGCGGCCTGCGACCACATTTGGAATATGTCCGATGGCGCCATCTGCATAATATAGGCCATTTTTTTGCCCGCCACCGGCGAATCCACCCCGGCCGCGGAGGCGTCCGCGCCCGCCTCGTCCGCGCGCCCCAAACAGGTCATAGCCATCAGTACCGCCAGCGCGCAGGCCAGCGCCGTCCATTTTTTCATAGTCTGTTTTCCTCCTTTTTCAGTGCCTTTGCCGCAAACAACGCCGCGCAGCCCAGCGCAAACACGATGCCGGCCGGATAGGCGATATACGCCGCCAGGCGGAATCCCTCGTCCGCCATCAGTATGTAGGTTAAGGATACGGCGGACATAAAACACGCCGGCGCGGCGCACAGCAGCGAGTGCCACCGCCTGGCCCCATTTTTGACCAGATACATGGCCGCCGCCCACAGGGTAATCATGGCCAGGGTCTGGTTGCTCCAGGAAAAGTAGCGCCACACGGTGTTAAAATCCACCGTCGTCAGCACGGCGCCCGCCGCCAGCAGCGGAATGGTAACCGCCAGCCGCTTGGGCATGCTGGACTGGTCAATACGCAGCCAGTCGGCGATGGTCAGCCGGGCGCTGCGAAAGGCGGTATCGCCCGAGGATATCGGGCACACCACCACGCCCACGATGGCCAGCGCGCCGCCGGCTATGCCCAGCAGCGATACGGAAATTTCATACACCACGCCGGACTGGCCCAGGCTCGTCAGCGCCGCTTGCAATCCGCCCGTGGCCCCGTAAAAGGCCACGCCCGCCGCCGCCCACACCAGGGCGATTACGCTTTCGGTCAGCATCGCGCCGTAAAATACGCGCCGCCCATCCTTCTCCGTCTTAAGGCAGCGGGCCATCATGGGCGACTGCGTGCCGTGAAAGCCCGATATCGCGCCGCACGCCACGGTGATAAACATAAAGGGCCATATCGGACGGCCGACGGGGTTTTGATTGACCAGGGAAAGCTCGGGCAGCGTGTAACCGCCGGCGAGCAACCCCACGACGATGCCGGCCGCCATGATCAGAAGCACCACCCCAAATATGGGGTAGAGCTTGCCGATAACCTTATCAATGGGCAGCAGGGTGGCCAGCAGATAGTATATCAGGATTACCACGCTCCAAAACCCGGCGTTCATCCAATCGGGCGTAAGGCGGGCGAGCAGCAGCGCCGGGCTGGTGGTAAACACCGCGCCCAGCAGCACCAGCAGCACCAGCGAAAATATCCGCATCACCTGCTTTGCCGCGCCGCCCAGGTATTTGCCCACGATTTCCGAAATGGAGGCGCCGTCCAGCCTGAGCGAGATCATGCCGCTCATGTAATCGTGTACCGCGCCGCCCAGAATGGAGCCGAATACGATCCACAAAAACACCACCGGCCCGAAAACCGCGCCCAGCAGCGCGCCGAAAATCGGGCCCGTGCCCGCGATGTTGAGCAGCTGTATCAAAAACACGCGCCAGGTCTTCATGGGAACATAGTCCACGCCGTCCGGATGGTCAGTTGCCGGGGTGGGCCTGTCGTCGGGGCGGAACACGCGCTCCACCACCCGTCCATACACGAAATAGCCCGCCACTAAAATCGCAAGAGCGCACACCAGGGTAATCACATGCATTCCTCCCGTATAAGCTGTTATCCGCTATCTACCCGTTTGCAAGCCCAACCAGCCGGCCTTACCAGCCCTTTTCAATGGTAAGAACGTTAAACCCGTCCGCGTATTCGTAGCGGATCAGGTCCATGGTCTTTTTCACCATAAAGATGCCCAGCCCGCCGATGCCCCGCTCTTCCGCCGTCAACGTGATATCCGGATCGGGCTTACCGGTGGGGTCATAGGGTCTTCCGTTATCCACAAAGCGCATGGCAACCCGGTTTTCCCGAACTTCGCAGCCCACGGTGACGGAGGTTGCGCCGCTGTAGCGCGCAATGTTGGAAAATATTTCATCCACGGCTATATTGACCTGAGAGATGATTTTGACCGGCGCGCCGTTTTGCGTCAGCTCCTGTTCAAAAAATCCGCTCACCTGTTCCATGCTTTCAAGCGCCGGCGCGACGTTGATCTTGCGCATGCCCTTGCCCTGATCGTCCCTTCTCTTGATGGCGAGCATGGTAATGTCGTCAAACTGAGGCGCCTCGCCCACAAAGCGGTCGATGTCGGCCTTGACGGTGCGCAGCAGCTGTTCCGGGCCCTCGCCGGGGTAAAGGTTCAGCGCGTTGAGCATGCGCGCGGTGGAGTACAGCACGTTGTCCGCGTTGGTCGCTTCGGCCACGCCGTCGGTATAGATAAAGAAGGTATCGCCCGGGTTCAGGTTCAGCTCGTATTCCCTGTACCTGGATCCCTCCATGCCGGCCAGCACAAACCCGTGCCTGTCGCGCACCAGTTCAAATGCGCCGTCCGCGCGCCGCAGCGCCGGGAATTCGTGCCCCGCGTTGGCGGCGACCATCCGGCCGGTGGAAATTTCGTATATGCCCAGCCACACGGTGACAAACATTTCCGCCTCGTTGTTTTCGCACAGCTGGTTGTTTACCTTTTCCAGCACCGCCCTGGGGCTCAGCCCGGTCTGGGCGGCGTTTTTAAGCAGCGTCTTGGCGATAACCATAAACAGCGCCGCCGGCACGCCCTTGCCGGATACGTCCGCGATGACCAGCGCCAGGTGGTCGTCGTCCACCAGGAAGAAATCGTAAAAGTCGCCGCCCACTTCCTTGGCGGGGGTCATGGACGCATAGATGTCAAATTCGTGCCGGTCGGGGAACGCCGGATAGATACAGGGTAGCATGTCGGACTGTATCTTCGCGGCCACGTTAAGCTCCGCGCCGATGCGCTCCTTTTCGGCGGTCACATTGGCCAGATTGCGTATGTAATCGCGCAGTTCCACCGTCATATATTGAAAGGCCAACGCCAGTTCTTCCACCTCGTCGCCGGTGTGGATATCCGCGTGGAACTGATCCAGGTTTTCCATTTTGCTTCTGACCAGCGCCTGGGTCGCCCGGTTCAGCGTGTCAAGCGGCCGGATAAGGATGCGGCGTATGTAGAAATAGCATGCCACCACCGACGCGGCCAGCACCACGCAGGCGATTAAAAGCGTCATCAACACGAGCTGGCGGATCTGCGCGTTGATCATGTCCATGGAAATATCCACGCTGGCCAGCGCTGCGGGCTGGCCGCTGCTGTCCAAAATGGCCACATAGGCGGACGCCAGATAGCCGTATTCCTGGTTGTTGGTAATGAGTATGATCTGCTCGGCGTCCGGGGCAAAGGCGGCGTGCATCAGCTCGTTTCCGCCGCCATAGTAGGCGTCGGCGTCGCCCAGATCGCACACCCCATCCTCGCCCGGCGTGCCGGCGTCCCAGATGTAATACATCTCATTTTCTTCGGGCACCACCACGTAAAAATACCTAAGGTTCATTTCCTGCCTGACCGTCATAAGGTATTGCCGGATTTCTTCGTAATAGGCGTCCTTTTCCCCCGTCGTGTAATAGCGGGCAATACTGTCCCCGTCGATAAGGCGGGCCGCGATGCTGGCCTGCTCAAAGGCCAGCCCCGCGTAGTAGTCCTCCATGCGGTTTCGGTACATCCGCGAAAGCGCCGGCGTCAGCGCGGCCATAAGCAGCGCCGCCATGCCCACCAGCCCCAAAAGCAGTTTGGGTTGCAGGCGCAGGTTCCATCGTGGCTTTTTCATCGCGTATCCTCCTTTTCCGGCATGGGGCGCACGCACAGGCGCAGGTGGCCGTCCGCCGTGCGGTACAGCCAGCGCCCCTGGGATAGTTGCCGCTCCTGCTCTTCCATCTGCGCCGTGCCCGGCGTCAGCGCGGTCACGTAGTACCAGCGCCCGCCCAGCCGCGCCTGGCTTAGGCTGTTATAGCGGCGAAAGACCTGCGCCGCCTGGGCCGTGGTCTGGCTGTGATCCAGGCTGAGCCGCGCCGTCTCGGGCCGGCGCCAGTAGGGCGTTCGCCCGGCCTGCGGCACGGCCCGCGCCCACGCCCCATCCAAATCGCTCATAAGCGTTTCCAGCATGCCGCGGGCAGCGGCGGCGCATTTCAGGTACAAATCGACGCTGTCGGTTTCGCCGGTTATCTCCACGGCGCGCTGCGCCAGTATGTCCCCGCCGTCCAGGCGGCTGGTCACCTTGTGCATGGTTACGCCCGTAACCCCAAGGCGCCTGTCCATGGCCCCTTCGATCGGGTAATAGCTGCGCCCGTCCGGCAAGAGCGAGCTGTGGGTATTGATGCCGCGAAAGTTATCCAGCCCCTCGGGGATGGGCAAAATGCGGTTATACTCGGCGATAAAAAGCAGGCCGCACCCTTCCCGCCGGAAAAGCCGCTCTATTTCTTCGGGCGCGATGTCCTCGTAGTGCACCGGTATGCCCATCTGCCGGGCGCGGCGGACGATGGCGTATTCGGTAAAATAGTCCTCGTCGTTGTGATAGGTATAAAGCGCCAGCACGCGGTGACGTTTTAAAAAATATTCAAAGCAGGATAGAAATACGTCCGTGCCAAAATACACGACGTTCATCGGTTTGCGCTTCCTTTCATATTTTGACACTTAGGACGTTAAAGCCCTGGTAACGCCGGTAGAAAAAAGTCTTGGCGCGCTGCTTGATAACCAGCACGCCGATGGCGTCCATGCCGCACTGATCCAGATCGTCCATGCGGCGGGTATTGAGGCTGAACGGGTCAAAGGTGACCGCGTCGTCGCGCATGTGCAGTTCAAAATCCCCGTCGGGCAGCGCGATGGCCGTAATTTGTATATAGCCGTCCGTGCGCCCCGCAAAGCCGCGCTGCAATATGGCCATGCCCAGTTCCTCTACCGCCATGGTCACAAAATAGCTCTGGCGCGCGTTGGCATCCCATTTTTCGCAAAAGGCCTCCAGTTCCTGGCTGACCGCGCCCACGTCCTGCGCGTTGCTGGATACGGTGCGCTGGAATATCCGCTGGGGATCCATATCCTGCGCCTTAAATCGTCCGCTCAGCGCCAGCGCGCCGAACGCCGCCAGCGCCAGCGCCTCCGTGGCCGGGAACAGCCACCACACGCCCGACAACCCCAGCCGCGCGCACAGTATGGTTATCGGGAACAAAAGCACGACGCCCCGCAGCGTCTCAAGCACGAACGAAGCCTTTTCCCGTTCGCACGCCTGATAATAGTTGCACAGCAAAATATTGATGCCCGCAAAAAACGCGCCCAGGCCGTAAATGCGCAGCGCCTGGAAAGAGAGCGCCTGGGCGGACGCGCCGGTTATGCCAAACAGCATGCACATGCCCATGGGCCAAAGCTCTACCAAAATGATAAGCAGCCCGCCCACCGCGACGCCGCTTAGAAACCCCAGGCCGGTTATGGCGCGCAGCCCGGTTCGGTTGTGCTCGCCCTGATAGGTGGACAGTATGGGCTGCATGGCCCGGGCCGTACCCTCGTACAGATACAGTATTAAATAAGAAGTGTTCTGTATCAAATCGAACACGGCCACGCCGGTTTCCCCGCCCATGCGGATGAGCAGGTTGTTGCACAGCAGGAAAAAGAACATCTGGTACAGGTATTGCACCGAGGTGGCGAACCCCGCCCTGAGCGCGCGCGCGGCCGGACGCAGCCAGCCCTTTCCCGGAAAGGACAGCTTGAGCGCGTGGTCGCGCCGGAAAAGGCCCGGCAGATAAATGCCGATGGTGATAATCTGGCCCAGCGCCGTGGAAAGCGCCGCGCCCCGCGTGCCCATGTCAAGGCCCAGCACAAAAAAGACGTTAAAGGCGATGTCGCACACGTTGCCCACCACCGAGCCCACGCCCGCGCGGCGCTGGCTGCCGTCGTTGCGCAGGTAGTAGTTAAGCAGGTTGGACAGGTAAAAAAGCGGCGTGGCCGAGATCAGAACCCTGAGATAATCCCGCGTGGCGTCAAACAGCGCGCCGTCCCCGGGCGTGGTGCCCAGCAGCTTTAAAAGCGGCGTAAGCCCCAGATTGCCCGCCACGGCGGTAACGCCGCTTATTACCAGCGCCAGCAGCAAAACCTGGTTAAAGCTTTGCGCGGCCGGGCGGGGCTGGCCCTCGCCCAGCAGCCGGGCGTAGCGCACCGACCCGCCCAGCCCCAATCCATGCGCCAGCATGCAGTTGGCCATGTACACGGGCAGAATCAGCCCGATGGCGGCCAGCCCTACGGTGCCCAGTTTTTGCCCCACCACGACGGCGTCGGCCATATCGCTAAGCGCCCAGCCCACGCAGGACGCCATGGCCGGCGCCCATAGCCGCCGGTACATGGGGCCGGTAAACCGGTCCTGCCCCAGGGCCAACCGCAAGTGTGCCATAGACCGTTTCCCTCTTTCCATCCGCAGCTTAGTCCCCTATATCGCTGTGGCCCTGTTCAAACTCCCATTGCAGGCCGTATTTATCGATAAAGTAAAAATACTTCACCTGGCTGAGTATGCGGGCCGTTTCCGCGTTGCGCTCGTCGCTGTGGCGCACGTCCTGGTCAAAGAAGCGCACCTGCGAGGGCTGGGTTTTGCTGATCTGGAAAACCCGGTATTGATCCGACTGGTTTATCAGCCGGGTATCGGGCATGGATTTTACATGCGCGAAAGCCTCCTCGATATTGGTCACCTTCAGCGCCACATGCCGCGCGCCGCTTACGTCGTTGGCGGCAAAGAACACCGGCTGTTTACGCCCTTCGGGGTAGTGGTACTGCATAAGCTCCAGCGTCAGTTTGGTCCCGGGCACGTTGACAAACGCGATGGACACGTCGCCCTTTTCGGCCTCGTCCAAAAACCCCGCGGCCCTGAAAAAGCCCGGATTTTTCCAGTGCGGCAAATAGTGGTCGGGCACGACGCCCAGCAGCGTCCGGTAATAGTCTATCGCCGTTTTCATCTCGTCCACAAATATGCAGATATGGGAAAGCCCGGTAAACCTGGGCATGGCGGCCTGGGCGGGCTGCGCAAAGCGCTTTTTAACGGTCAGTTCCACCCCGCCGGGGTTTACCGAAACCACGATATCGTCCGCCATGGCGGTTAGAATGGATTTTTCCACGCCCTCCAGTTCCACTTCCCTTTCCGCCGCCGGGAGGCTGTTCTGATAGGCGACGAGCGACCATACCTGCGCCGTGCCAAGACCTGCGTCGTGGATAAAACCGGGCATCATGGGCGCGTAATAATCCGCGTCCTCCACGCGGGAAAGTATGCCCGCGATCAGCGCGCCGATGCGGTTTTTCAATCCCCTGGGCGCGTTGGAGCCGGATTTGGAAAGCTCGGCAAACGCGCTTTTTGCGGCCGGTTCCACCGGCGCGGCCGCGCTAAGATGCAGCTGGCAGTCCCCGCCTTCCCATTCCATCCAGAATTTTCCCGTGCAGTTTTTCAAAATATCCATGGTCATGGATATCGTTTCCTCGGTCAACAGGCGCATCAGGTTGGTCTGTTCCCGGTTAAGCGACGCCTGCTGGGAGGCGCGCTCCACCTCGCCAAGCGCCTCCACGGCGCAGGACAGGCTGTTGGATAAGGTAACCACATTTGATTTCACGAAGTATGTCCTCCTAAGCGATGGTAAGAATATCGACAAAGCCCGTTACTTCAAAGACCTCCATGATGGTTTCATTTACATTGCAAACCTTCATTTTGCCCTGCTTGTTCATGGTCTTCTGGGCCGCAAGGATAACGCGCAGCCCCGCCGAGGAAAGGTATTCCAACTTTTCAAAGTCCAGCGTCAAATCGGTCACGCCCGGCAGCGAATTTTTAATTTCAGCCTCAAACTGGGGCGCGGTGGTGGTGTCCAGACGTCCTTCCAAGGCGATCGTCAAAGCGGATCCTTGCGTGGTTTTATTAATGTTCATGCGATACCCTCCTACGAAAAATTATAAAATACAATTCGCTAAACAGCCCCCGCATACCTGCATGGCCGCGCTAAAAAACCACGTTTACCGCGTTGACCCCGTCTAAGTAGGCGTGCGTGCAGCTTCTTGTGCGCGCGCAGGCCAGCCTCACGCTCAACTCGTCGCCCTGGGTAAGCGGGTCAAAGGGCGCGCCCTGCCAGCGGATTGTGGCCTCGCACTCGCTGCCGTCCTCGCGGCACGCCGCGTCGAAGCTCACCGTCCAGTCGCCGCTCTCGGGCAGCGCGGGCAGTATGACCGACACGCACAGTTCCTCAAATATCTGCTGATACTTAAGCGACTGGCCCGCGCTTAAAAGTTGCCTGCGGGCAAAGGCGTCGATCTGCGAAGCCGTGCCGATAAAGTCAAATTCCCTGGAACGGATGTCCACATGGAAGGTCTTCAGGCGGTGTACAAAGGCGCGGCAACGGTCGGTCCTGGGCGCTTCAAACACCTGGCCGGGCGTGCCCTCTTCATAGATGACGCCCTGATCCATGTAAAACACGCGCGAGGACACGTCGCGGGCAAACTTCATCTCGTGGGTGACGATGAGCATGGTCAACCCCTGCCCGGCCAGGCGGCGTATGACCGAAAGCACCTCGCCCACCATGGTGGGATCCAGCGCGGAGGTAGGCTCGTCAAAGAGCACGATCTCCGGATCCATGGCCAGCGTGCGCGCGATGGCCACGCGCTGTTTCTGGCCGCCGGACAGTTCGTCGGGGTAATTCAGGGCCTTTTCGGCCAGGCCCACGCTCTGCAAAAGTTCCATGCCGCGCCGGTACGCATCCGGGCGGCCAACGCCCAGCAATTCCACCGGGGCCAGCATGATGTTTTCGATCACCGTCAGGTGGGGCAGCAGGTTAAACGACTGAAACACCATGCCCATCCGGCGGCGAATGGCGCAAAGTTCCTGCCCCTTCGCCCCGGTAATCTTCTGGCCCAGCACGCGTATTTCGCCCTCGGTGGGCTCCTCCAGCCGGTTCAGGCAGCGCAGCAAAGTGCTCTTGCCGGTGCCGGAAGGCCCGATGATGGAGATCACCTCGCCCCGCTTTATCCGGGCGTTTACGTCCTGCAGGGGCGTAATGTTGGGGTAAACCTTTTTAAGGCGCTCAATTTCTATAACCGTTTCGCCGCTTTGCGCATGCTCCGCCATCCGGGGCTGCGCCGCGGCGGGGCTCTGGCCTTCAATTCCCTTGGGCTGCCTTGCGCGGCGCTTGGGGTCTATGCGCCTGTCCAGTATGCCAAGCAAAGCGGTAAGTCCCCAAGCCAACAAAAAGTAAATAATCGCCGTTGAGATCAGGGGAAAGAACGCCTCGAACGTGCGGCTGCGGATCAGGTCGGTGGCCCGGGTCAGATCCTCCACGGCGATGTAGCCCACCACCGAGGTCATCTTGACCATGGAGATCAGCTCGCCCTTGTACACCGGCAGGATATGGCGCGCGGCCTGGGGCGCGATCACCTTGACGAAGGCGCCCACGCGGCCAAAGCCCAAAGCGGCGCCCGCTTCCCACTGGCCGCGGTCCACCGCGTCGATTCCGGTGCGGATCATTTCGGACACGTATACCCCGAAGTTGATGGAGAAGGCGACGATGGCCACCACGATTCCGCTAAGCAGCGTGCTGGCAAACACCACGTAGAACAGCACCATCAGCAGCACCAGCAGCGGCACGCCCTGAATCAACCGGATAAAGACCGCGGCAACGCCCGCGACCACGCGGTTGCGGCTGCGGCGCACCATGCACAGCCCAAAGCCCAGCACGCTGCCCGCGAGCGCGGAGCATATGGATATGACGATGGTAACCCACAGCCCGGACAGCACCATCTGCCACCGGTTTTCCTGGATAAAGGTTTTGTTGAAGCTTTCAACCAGCCCGGCAAAAAAGCCGGTTTCCTCCGCCTGCACCGTCATGCCCAGGTCTTCCGCGCGGGTGACGAGCACCACGCCGCCGGTATAGTGGGCGGCGGCAAAGTCGATGCTTTCCGCGCGCTCGGGCGTAATGCTGATGGAGCCGGATATTATGTCCGTGCGGCCGCTGATGAGCATGGGCAGCAGCGCGTTAAAATTGGCCTGCGTAATTTCCAGTTCCATGCCCAGCTCTTTGGCGATCATCGTCACCAGTTCTACCTCGTAGCCCATGGACTGGCCGCCTTCTCCGCAATAGCTCATCGGCTCCAGCGAGGGGTCGTGCGTATAGCGCAGCGTGCCGTTGGGCGCGTCGTATTCGCCGGCGTCAATGGTCTTTACGCTTTCATCCGCGCCCATCCACTTTTCTTCCAGGGCGGCCAGCGTGCCGTCGGATTGATATTTTTTGATGATGGCGCTTACCTGGCCGGTAAGCGGGCTGCCCTTGGCAAGCCCCAGCCCATAGCTGTCCGCGGCGACCACTTCGGAAAAGATGGCCAGGTTGCTCTGCCGCGCGACGGCCAGGCGGGCCAGCGGCATGTCGGTTATCGCCGCGTCCACCAGCCCGTTTTGCAGCGCCAGCAGCTGGGCGGACATGTCGTCGTAGTACTGAAAGTCTATGCCGCTGACCACGCCGCTTAGAATTTGATCGTGACTCGATCCGGTTATGGCGCCCACTTTTGTGCCCGCAAAATCGCTGAGCGTTTTAAAACGCGCCGCGGCGGAAGCGGTGTTTTTCACCACCGCCACAATGCCGCCGTAATAATCCGGATCCGAAAAATATATGCGTTCGGCGCGCTCCTCGGTCACGGTAAAGCCGGCGGCCCCCATGTCGTATTTGCCCGCCTCCACGCCGGCGATAAAGGAGGCGACTTCCACATTATGGATTTGCAGCCCATAGCCGTAGGCCTGACAAAACCGGATCGCGATATCCACGTCGTAGCCCACGGTCTGGTTATCCTTTATATAAGCAAAGGGCGCGCTGCCGACCTTGGCCGCAAAATTCACCGTGCCGTTTACGTCGTCCAGCGCCGTCCAATCCGCCACTACCTTAAGGCTTTCGTCGTCGCCAAACCAGATACGCTCAATTTCTTCCAGCGTGCCGTCGGATTCGATCCGGGAAAGAAATTCGTTCATCTGGTCGCGCAGCAGCGCGCCTTTTTCATTTTTGGGAAATGCGAACGCATAGCCGTCCTGGGTCAGGTATTCCGGAAGATAGGTAACCGCGCTGTTTTCCACGCACAGCACGCGAGCCATGGGTTCGTCCATTAAAAAGGCGTCTATCCGCCCCTGCTCCACGGCAAGCGCCATGTCCGCGTAGGCGCTATAGTATTCCTTTTTTGCGTTTGGAAAAAACTCGTCCGTATACTGGTCAAAGGTGGAGCCGGCCATTACCCCGATGCGCCGGCCGTCCAGTTGATTAAGGGCGGTAATGGCGGCGCTTTCCGCGCAGCCGGCCGCCGCCAGCGCCAGCATTGCCAAAACGCATAAAATCGCGACTCGCCTGATTGCTTTAAGGTAGCGCATATCTTGCGTTCACTCCCTGCACAAAACTTCCCGATCCAACATGCCCAATTTGTTCGCCGCAAGCGTCAATTCCGATTGCAGGCAGGATATACCGCACGCGGTCATAAAAAAATCCAGGATTACGTTGCCCGCGACGGCTACCCCAACGGCCTGCGCGGGAATGCCCAGCTGGGTCAGCAGCACGGTATAGCAGGTCAGGCTTCCACCCGGAATGGGCGGGGCCGCGATGGCCAGCAATCCGGAAGCCAGCACCCCGGTAACGACCCAGGTTGGGGAGACGGCCACGCCGTAAAACTCCGCCAGCCCCAGGGCCAGCATGAAAAAGCCTATCGCGGCGCCGGTTTTGAATATCACCTGGCCCAGCGGCACGGCAAAATTCGCCACGCGCCCGCTGACGCCCAGCTGCCGCTGGCAAACCTCCAGATTGGTTGACAGCACGGCGGCGGAAGACGCGGTGGACAGCGCGATCAGATAAGTTGGCAGCAGTTTGCGCAGCAGCACGGGAAAGGAAACCCCAAGCCGCAAAGCCGCCGCCAGCGCGTATATTAGCGGCCAGAATATTAACGCGGCTATGGCCAGCGATATTCCCTTGACGATCCCGTATAGATTGCCCGCCGCGCCGGAAAGCGCCAGCGAAAGCAGGCTCACGAAAACCAGAACCGGGACGTACCGGCTTACCGTCTCCATTATAAACTGAATGAGCGCGTTTGCCTGACCCACCAGGCGGCGTATGGCCTGCGTCTTATCGCCCAGCACCAGTATCGCCAGCCCCATGCAAACCGCCATAAAAATAATTTTCAGCGAATTTCCGTCCAAAAAGGGAGAGATCAGGTTTTCCGGAATCACGTCAAGGATCATACCGTAAATCTGAGCCGCGGCGTTCGTCCCCATCTGCGCCGCCTCGCCCGCCGGGTGAAACAACCATATCATGCCCAGCGCCGTCAAGCCGGTCACGGCAAAAATGGCGATCAGAAAACGGGCAAGCACCGTGCGCGCGATCTTTCCCAGCGCCTGTACATCCCCGATGCTGACCACGCCCCAGCACACGCCCAAAAAGATCATGGGCCCGGCCAGGCACTGTAAAACGCCCATCATGGCGTCAAAAAGCGGGTCGGTCAACCCGGCGGCCACCGTGCGCGCCGGCTGAGGAAGTAGCGTAAAAAGCAGTCCGCACAGCCCCGCGGCCCCAATAGAGGCCAATAGCTTAACAACCGAGTTTAGCCGCTGGGGCTTGGGCGGGTACAGCGCCAGGCAATTATTCCCATCCTGATAGCTGTACACCGGGCAAAGCCCCGCCTGGGCCAGCAGATTGGAATAGAGCGGCGCGTCCGATTGACCTTCGTCCATCTCGGCCGGATCCATTCGCTCGCCCGGCGCCAGTATTTCCACATACATTCTTCCAAACCGAGTGCCGGAGCGAAACAGGCATTCGCTTTCAACCGCCATGTGGGATTGCCATAGCGCCAGCACATCCTCGATAGCCAACCGAAGCCTTAGCCTGTCTTTGCGGTCCACGCCCGCCTGTTCAAGCGCACCGGTCAGCAATTCGGAAATCCGATCGATCCCGGCCGCGTCCAGCAAAACTTTCTCCCGGTACTTTTTTAGCGTTTTATCTTTTGCCGCCATAATTTGTGCTTCTTTCTCATTTCAAAATGCCGCGGTCGCGCGCCAACGCCTCGACGCTGCGGTCATAGGTCGCCTCGGCTTCCTTTGAAAAGAAGCAGCCCGGCACCCCTTCGTTATGGTCCCGATGGTGCGCCACGCAGGCGCAGCATTTGCCATGCCGCGGGCAATCGTACGTGCAAGGACAATCCCGCTTGTTGTCGCATTGTTGCTGCATGTTTATGCACCTCTTATGTATTTAATTATTTTCTTCTAGCCACCCGACAAACTCCTGGGTGGAATATGTAAAGGCGGCTTGCGTATTTGCCGCGTCCATCACCAGAAATTCGGTTAGCCCGTAATCCGAATCCCCGCCGCCCCAGTCGTAAGTATAGCCCAGCCGGGTCCAGGGGTACTCGCTTTCAAAATACGAATAAATTATGTTCGCGTCAAACCAGGCCTTATATTCCGCGTCGTCCACCAGCGCGTAATCGTTTTCCATCTGAGCCGTCACGCCGGTAACGTAAGCGGGCCGGATCACGTCCTGCGGGCAGACCCAAAAGGCGGTAAAATGGGTGTAGCCACAGTCCTCGGGCAAGCCCAGCAATTGCGCAAAGCGCAGATCCCAATCCTCGACGCCGGAGGCGTTTTCGCCGTACCAGTTTTCCATTTCGCCCAGCGACGTGGCCCATATCTCATCCTTTTTCAGGGCGTCGCCCGGCTTAACATCCTGCTCGCCGTCGTGCCAGGTAATAAGCAGCGCCCGCTCGCCGGATTCGTCCCAAATCACCTGCGGATCGTCCTGCGTCAGGCATACCAGTTCCATTACCTCGTCCTGATGGCTGAGCGCGGCGTCCTCCACCGCCGCCGTCCACATCTGCTCAAGCTCCGCTTCCTGCGCGCAGGCGCAGCCAAGCGTCAGACACATACACAGCGCGGCGCACAGGCCAACCGTCAATCGTTTTTTACCAGTCATTTCATCAACGCCCCTTTTACCCAAGTTACGCCTTGCCGTGCCCGGCGCGTTGCATTTGGCTAACCGATACGGATAATTTACAGCGCCCGGTCCAAATTATATACTTGACGCTCAAAACATGGCATGCTATTTTATTTTATATAATTGGCGGTGCTTTGGGCCCTTATGCGCAAAATTTGTGCGTTTTTGCGCATAATTTGTATGCGCGTCATAAAAGGGAGACAGATATGACATGTTAAAAATTGCGCTCTGCGACGACGATCTGCGTCATTTGGATAAAATTAACGAATTGTTGCGCGCTTATCTTCAAGCGCGCCCCTCGTTGTCGGGAAAGGTATTTCAATTTGAAAGCGGCGCGTCCATGCTCAATTACATAAATGACAACGAGTGTTTCGATCTGTATATTCTGGATATCCTCATGCCGGAGATAGACGGCATACAGACCGGGCGCCGGCTGCGCGATTTGGGATGTGGAGGCGAGATCATCTTTTTGACCACCTCCAACGAATTTGCCTCCGACAGCTATGAGGTGCGCGCCTTTTTCTATCTGTTGAAACCGGTGGATAAAGCCCGGCTTTTTTCCGTGCTGGATCAGGCGATTGAAAAGCTAAACCAGCGCCGGACCGAAGCGATTATGATCAGCACGCCGGACGGGCCCCGGCGCATACTGCTGGAGAACATCCGGTATGTAGAGCGCGCGAACCGCGTCATGCGTTACCACTGCACCGACGGGATCGTGGATTCCAGCACCATTCGCATACCGTTTGGAAAAATGGCCGCCCCCCTTTTGGCGGATTCGCGCTTTTACCTGGGTGGGGCCAGCTTTGTGCTCAACTTTCAGCATGTTGCCGGCGTAGACGGACAGACCGTGCTGCTCGACAGCGGCGAAGCCGTGACGCTCCCGCGGACGGTGGCCGGGCCCTTTAAGCAGGCCTGGGGCAAGTATTGGCTGGAGGAAAGTACGTATGGCGTTTGACTGGTTTAACACGGTAAACTTTCTGTTGACCGAGTGCTTTCTGGGCGGCTATATAATGCTGATGATCGATTTGCGCGCGCCTGCGCGTCGCTGGCGCGCGCGCTGGCTGGCCCTGATACTCGCGCTGGTTGGGTTGCACGGCGGGCTGATTTTTTTTGGAAAATTTTCTCTGTACACGCGCTTTAGCGTGCTTATGCTGGTAATTCCCTATACGTTTGCAACGGTATGGTGTTCCCGCGCCCCGGGCTGGGTGACCGCTTTTGCCGTGGCCAACGGCTTTTTTATCGGCTGCATCGGCGGCCTTAACGGATATGCCATCCAGCTTGCCCTGCCCTCGCTTCCCTACGCGGCGCTTGTGGCGCGGATGGCGTCGTTTATACTGCTGTTTTTCGTAATGCGCCGGTTCAGGCGCACTTACCGGCAAATGGTCCGGCAGTTGGAATTTGGCTGGCCCGTGTTGACCATGATTCCCTTTTTTGCCTGCGCATCGGTTATGTACGTCAAAGCCGCGCTGTTTCCCACCGAGCCCGTACTCGCGACGCTGATCATGTACAGCCTGCTTTTGACATGCAGTTTCGCCTATTACCTTATGTTTCTGTTCTTTGAACGCGTGCAGAAGGAAAACGACGCCCAGCACAACAAACAGCTGCTGGAGGTGCAGATATCCGCCCTGCAAAGCCGCATAGAAGCGGTAGGCACGGCGGAAAACGCGCTGCGCATGGAGCGGCACGATCTGCGCCACCGCCTGCAAACGGCAGCGGCGCTGGTCTGCCGGGATGATAAGGCGGCCGCCCTCAAGTTTTTGGACGAGGCGCAGACGCGCCTGGACGAGCAGAAGCTGACGCGTTGGTGCGGCCCTGCGATACTGGACGCGATGTTTTCCTCGTATCTTGGCCAGGCGCAGTTGCAGGGGATACAGGTAGACGCGCGCATTTCCCTGCCCGATCCGCTCCCGGTCGACGAAGGGGAGCTGGCCATCGTGCTGGCCAACGCCCTGGACAACGCCATTCACGCGTGTATGAAGCTGGCCGCAGATATGCGCCATATCCGCTGCAAGGTTATTTCAAAGCCCCGTCTCATGCTGGAAATCGCCAACTCATGCGACGGCAGCGCCACCTTTGACGCGGACGGTCTGCCCGTGCCGGACCATGCGGGGCATGGGATGGGCGCCCAGTCCATCTTGGCGTTTTGCAAAAAATACAACGCCACGTGTCAATTCAATCTGGCAGGGAACCGGTTTTCCCTGATCGTCGTGCTTTAATTATCCCGGCATTTGCTGCCGGAATCAGAGCGCTGTTTCCCGCCCGGGAGCCCCCACAGGGGCGAGAGGGAAACAGCGCTAAACATTCGCAAAAGAACGCCGCAGGCGGACTTTTGCGACACACTAAAACCGGACACATGTCCATTTCAGGATGTTGACAAAGTCAACATCCTGCCAGAACGCTTAGAATGCCTGCAAGACAAGGAAGCGAACTTGCAAACGAGGGAGCTTACTTATAGGTAAGTGACCGCTGTTTGCAAGT